>DMJC01000115.1 GCA_003451915.1 Clostridiales bacterium | reverse complement strand
ACACTATGTTAACAAGCCCGTAAATCATAATCTAGAAAACGAATATCGTTGAGCAAAACATTTACATATTGACAAAAATATCAAAATAAAATCAGGCACCCTTCACAAAGAAGCGCCTGATAACTTGATTAATTTACTTTGTTAACCTGTTTGTTTACTTAAAATACTAAACAGTTGTTTCCCGCCACTTGATCGTCGCACGTAGCTTGATCGGACCGCCAAACTGCTCTTCAGTAATCATAGCTAGCAATTCTTTGGCTGCCAGATATCCGTTTTCGTATCTGGGAATTGAAATGGTGGTCAAGCCAACACTTGCTGCGGCACTGATATTATCGAATCCTGTGACAGCTATATCCCGGGGAACAATATAACCGTGATCTTTCAACGCCCGCATCGCGCCGATCGCCATATTGTCACTGGCACAAACCAGAATCTGCGGCATATTCCCGCTCAGCAGCATCATGTGCGCAGCCTGATAACCGCTTTTTTCCCGATAATCGCCATGCAGATGAAAGCGCTTGTTAAATTGAATCCCGCTTTCATCCAATGCATTTTGAAAGGCTTTGAACCTCTCAATGTTATCAAGCGTTTCTTCAATGCCGCCTAAATAGCCGAAACGCCTGTATCCCTTCTTGATAAGCGCCAGTACAAGCTCCTTCATGACCGGATAGTTATCAACAATAACGCTTTTAATGTATTCATGATGCAGAATCCGATCCATAACAACGACTGGATAATGCTCGTTTGCAGTTATGTTCAATTGCTCGTTCGTCATCTTCTCGTCAAGACAGATTGCTCCGATCGTATACTTTTCCTTCATGAACTGACTGCTCGATGTATTCGTGCAGATGATCAAGTCATAACCATTTTCGGTCAGGCATTGATTAATGCCTTTGATGATCTCCAGATAAAACGAGCGGTCAAAGTCACTGAAAATAAACGCGATCGTTTTGTTGTCCCTGGAATGCCGGGTTTTTGCAGCATGCGAATAGCCAAGCTCATTGCAGAGCGCAATAATCGTTTCTCGAGTCTGTGCGCTGACATTCTTCTTCCCGTTCAGGACATTCGATACTGTTGAAGGAGAAACGCCAGCTTTTTCTGCAATCTCACGGACATTAATCATTTTCAAACCTCGGTATCAACGGCAATGATTATATTATGCCATAAAAAGCAGGTTCCGAAGAACCTGCTTTCATGCACGAAAAGGTATCTGATACCACCCTCATTTACGGCTGAGCAGCTCATCATCCAGCGCAAGGCCGGCTGCTTTTCTGTACTTGTCATCAGTCTCTTTGACATGTTTGGCATTAAACAGGAGAATCAGGACCAGGCCAAGAACACCGAGAATACCAGTTGCGATAAATGCGGACTGATAACCCTGCGTGGTCGCAAGAATCGCGATGACCATCGGACCGACCGCCTGAATGACGTTGGCTATGGGATTGACGCTGGCGAACACGCTGGGAAAATCCTCGCGCCGCCAGTACTGAGCAGCGGCAGAAACCGTAAAGTTGCTGCTGGCACCCATGAAAATTGCGATGAAGAACATGCCGATCAGCAGAGAGGCCACATTAGGAATGGCGCCGGTGATACCGGACAGGATCATGATAACAACCGAAATCGCAATCGCTTTTTTGGTACCCAGTTTTGTGTCAAGCACACCCAGCAGCCAGCTGCCAAAGCAGGCCACCACCGCGATGCCGAGCATCACGATGCTAAAGCCGCCGACGGACTCGAGTTCGGCGCTGTAATTGTCCAGTATCAGCTTGGTCTGGGTCATGATGCCGACTGCACAGAACAGCAGCAAACCCATCGGAATAGTGATAAACCAAAAACCACGGTTTTTCAAGGTGTGGCCTGTCTTCCAGACCGAATTGGCTTTAGCCTTGATTTCAGCCTCCATCATCGCTTTTGCGACTTCCGGCGTGATGCTCTTGTCATTGTCGCGATAAGCGCCGCACTGTTCGGGGTAGGCGGTTAATAAACATGGCGTTTGTCAAGAACAGCAGTCAGCAATTATCCTTTGAAGACAGCACGTTTAACCCGACAGAAAGAAGCCGAAGATATCTGAAAAACAGCTGGGCTGAAGCCTTTTCACAGCTCATTTTCCCTCGGATCAATGAAGAGCGGTTTGCGGTTCTCTACAGCGATAACCCGGCTACCCGCCCGAACACACCCGTCAACGTCATTGTGGGTATCATGATCTTAAAAGAATTTAATGACCATACCGATGACGACCTGTTGGAGACGATACTCTTCGATATTAGATACCAATATGCACTGCATACTTCCAGTTTTGCTGATTAGCCGATCAGTGACCGGACCTTGAGCCGATTCCGCGCCCGGCTGTATGAATATGAGCAGCAAACCGGCATTGACCTGATGAAAGAAGAGATGGAGTCGCTGGCGGATGCTTTTGTGCAGATGATGGGACTGAGCGGTCAGACCAAACGGATGGACAGCCTGATGGTAGCTTCGAGCTGCAAGCGGATGCGGCGGCTGGAATTGTTCTACAGCTGTGTCAGCCGGATGGTCAAGGCAATCCGGGCCACCGGCTTAACCGAACTGCTGGACAAGCGGCTGCGCAAATATCTTGATGCCAACGATGAAAATGATACATTATATCGGACGCCGGCCAGCGAAGTCGACAGCAAGCTGGAAGCTGCGATGACCGATGCCGTGCGCTTGCTGGAGCTGACAGGCGAAGCGTTTGCCAAGATGGCAGAATACCAGCAGCTCAAGCGACTGGTGGAAGAGCAGACGGAAGATACCGGCCACGGCAGGAAACTACGGGATAAGAGCAAGATCAGTCCAAACAGTCTGCAAAACCCATCGGACGAGGATGCGACCTTCCGCACGAAAGCGGGCGAAACACACAAGGGCTATGTCGGCAATCTGGTTGAGACCTTTGATGGCACAGGCGCAGTGATTACACGGATGGACTACCAGCAGAACACACACAGCGACATGTCCTTCGGTCTGGCAGTCATTGCCGCCGAAGAGAGCCAGGCAACACAGGCTGTCACCCTGATCGCCGATGGTGCATATGGCAGTGACGAACTGCTGATGGCCCCGGCAGGCGAAAAGAAAGTGCGACTGGTGGCAACCAACCTGACCGGCAAGGCACCCGATCCAGTCGTGAGCCAATTTGCCATTGATGAACAACGCAAGATCCTGGTCCGCTGTCCAGCCGGACATACCCCGACCGACAGCCATTACCGGTCCAACACCGACAGCTGCTTCGCTCATTTCAACAAGGGAGTCTGCAGCAAGTGCCCCTTGCGCCAGCACTGCGGCGTCAAGTTCCAGAAGAAGACCGGCCTGGTGCGCGTTGCACTCAAAACAATCCACCGGGCACAATACCTGGTCAAATTAGGCCAGACCGAGTTCAAGAAACTGACTCGACAGCGCAATGCGCTGGAAGGTGTGCCATCCGTTTCGCGACGCAAGTATGATGTGGACCATATGCCGGTCCGGGGATACGTGCGCACAAAACTATGGTTCTTCCTGAAAGTCGGAGCGGTTAACGCCAGAAGGATAGTGGAATGGGCTGCCCAGCAGGCCGATTCATTGCTTTTTCAGACATTCTGTGTCAATCTGAATTTCAGTCGACGGAAAAATCGTCTGAAAAGCAACTTGATTGTTTCAGCCGTGATTTGATGAAAATTGCTTCTGACACCCCAACCATAATTCCTTCTTTATAATCATCATCGATTATTTTTTTGCCTAAAATAGCCGTCATTAAAGCAGTTACACGTTGCTGTCCGTCAATAAGTATCTTTTTACCGCTCGAACTTTTCCCGTCTTTTAACTTAACTGACGGATTCTGCCAAACAATCAGATAACCCGCAGGGTAACCGCTATATAAAGAATCAATAAGGTCGCGAACTTGTGTTCTTTTCCAAACAAATGGTCGTTGTATTTCTGGAATGGCTATATCACCAGCTTCGACGAAGCCTAAAATGGTGTTCACTGAATATTGAGAGACAGAATACTTTTCATTGAGCATGAATTTTTTACCATCCTTCCAAATATATATTGCTATTATAACGTATGAAGCTTGATATAAAAACATAGTTTTGGATTGAGGTGAACCGGAGAATTGTGCACGAATCTCTCACAGAATAACATATAACAAACTCCTGTCATGCAACGCTGTTTATGAGCCGAGTTGACAGTGGCACATTTTCCTACCTTGAGTTATTCTATAATCGCAAGCGAATTCATCTTTATCAAATATTTACCTGCGAAATTAGGCCGATTGTCAGTCAATTGAATAAGATTATTGAAGAGCATTTTTGATTATAGCAATTTACGATATATTTTTGAGGTGACATATGCTGGGAGCAATCATCGGCGACATTGTTGGGTCGCGTTTTGAATTTAATAATCACAGGAGCAAAGATTTTGATTTGTTCACAAAAGACTGC
>DMJC01000225.1 GCA_003451915.1 Clostridiales bacterium | reverse complement strand
GCCACTGATTCACGCCGTATGCAAGTAAAACAAAAATTGATTTCTTCATGATGTTCACCCCCAGATCATTATATCGCACCAATGGACTGGTTGGAGAATAAATTGATCAAGACTGACTTCGTCATGCATTTTTACAAAGTAGCTAATAGCAACACTAAAAATAAAATACAAATAACATCTTATTATTAAATAAAATAATTAACATATGTAAAAAATGAAATTATTATAACAATAATAGTCGCGAAAAGAGACTTAATAATTGTTTCGCGATAGATTATTATGTTTCAGGAGGTTGTAATGAGAATAAACCGAAAAATAGGTTCAATAGTTTTGACTTTTCTATTATCATTATCGACCTTGATTTTGTGTATAGGACAGTCGAATGCGATTATTGAGCCGGAACATGAAGATACAGCAACAGCACAGATGGATCAGGAGATCAAGATTCTGCATGAACGAATACATCAAAACTATATCGATAATCTGCAAGCGCTGAGCAGTGTGCAGTTAAACGACTCGGAATTAACAAAGAAAACCGATCAGATCAAGCAAGATTTGCTGAAAGAAGCCAGACAAGAAGAGCACCTGATTTTGAAAAAATACGGCTTTGAATCAGTTGATCAGGATGATGACAATCCATCCGAAGTTACACCGCTCTCATATTCTTCTGCGGTTACGATGGATGATCTCAGTATCTCGTATGACCGGACGACTCGACTTTGGCGATACAGCGGCAGTTTTGACTGGTTTTTTCCACTGGATCAGCCTTATGATACACTATTTGATACTGAAGACATCATGTCTGTGTCAATCACAGATGACACGAATTTTACTTATATGCATTCACTGGCATACATCTATGATGCAACCGGGGATAATTCGGGTACAGTCTACTCAGATGGCAGCAATACCTATGGATCGAATATTACTTTGCGGAATCATTCGGTGAATGGTGTGTTATACAATGTCATTGATATTTTTGAAGGCTTCCCGAACGAATGCAAAGCAGATCGTGCTATTATCGTCGCTTATTTCAAAAAGACCGGCGGGTTCGGACAGCCTGTTTCGACAAAAATCTTTACGACTTATCATCATAATTTTAAATACAATTTTCTGAATTGGACTGCTTGTATTAATTTTGCTAGTCTAAAGGAGATTGGTGGAGCACTGTCAGTTACGTATGATTTGTTTAATGGTGTATGGCAAAAGTCCAGTGGCGGTATCCTCATTACTGATCCGCGATAGTTTTGAGATTGGAGCATAAAATGAGCACAAAAGCATGGATTTATCTCAGCATCATCATGGCAGGGTCTATTATATTATTCATTATACCCGGAGCAATTCTTCATACCCGGGAACCCCTGCGCGATTTTTATTTTGCGGTCATCGCGGTCTGTTTCATCGTGCAGACGATCGACCGGGTCGAGTCGCGAAAATAATTGATTGAACAAATCTGACATTTCTCTGACAAATACGATATCATCTGCCCCAGAGCTTTGCTATAGTTAAATTGCCGATTCGTGTCGGTTGTCTTGTCAGCCTGTAACTATTCTGCATTGATGTGGGAGGATGACCATGAAAAGAACAACAATTTTATCCCGCCGCCTGCTTATCGCACTGGTTTTGATCAGCCTGCTGGCCGTATCGCTTTTATCCGGCTGCAGCAACGGCAAACCTGCGGCCGGGGACACCGAAACCTACAGCTTCTGGCTGATTCAGGGTGAAGACAGCGCTTATTTTGCCGATTACAAAGACAACCCGGTCATTCAGTACCTGATGACCAAAACCTGGGGACCAGAAAATAAAAAGATTGACATGGAATTTGTCATCCCGGTCGCCGGCCAGCAGGTTGACAACTTCAACACTCTTTTGTCGACCGGTGATTATCCGGACATGATGGATGCAACCATGTACAATGGGTCTCTGACTGATCTCTACGAGCAGGGCATCATCCTTGAACTGACCGACTATATTGATAAGTACATGCCTAATTACAAAGCATTTATGGAATCGCATCCGGATGAAGCCCAGCAGGCCATCCATGTCGTCAATGGTGAGAAAAAAATCTTGGCGCTGCGCAATTTTCGCGACGGGTTGGCTTACAACTGGGGTGGCTACATGTATCGCCGTGACTGGATCATCAAATACGGCAAAAATCCGGTCGACGGCAGCGCCTTTAGCGGTTCTTACGTGGGGACCCTGCCGGACGGCTCGGTCGATAAGCAAAGCTGGGAAGATAATGTCATTTTCCCAAGCGGTGGACCGGACCCGGCTTATATCAGCGACTGGGAATGGATGTTCGAAATCTTCCAGCAAGCCATCGAGGATCAGGGTATCGAAGATGGTTATGTCCTGAGTCTTTATTATCCCGGTTTTATCGCAACCGGTGATATGATCAGCGCTTTTGGCTGCGGCAATGGTTTCTGGTTTAAAAATCCAGAAGAAAAAATTGTCTTTGGCGGGACCGATGACGGTTTCCGTACCTATCTGCAGGCCATGAGCACCTGGTATGCGAACGGCTGGATCGACAAAGCATTTACAGAACATTCCAGCCAGATGTTCTATCAGATCGACGAAGCCAAAGTCCGTTCCGGCAAGGTCGGTTTCTGGTATTCAACACTTGATCTGCTGCTCGGCAATCTCGATGACGGCGAAGGATACAAGGCCGGCATGGTTGCCACGGCCGCCCGCCAGCCGATCAATGATGTCTATGGTCCGAAATCCCGCCAGGACATTATACCCGACACGATGTATCAGGCATCCAACGTCAACAATAGCTGGATCATAACCGACAAAATGAAAGACAGAGATATTGAAACCCTGCTGACCATGCTCGATTACCTCTACTCGGAAGAAGGATCAATCCTGGCCCGCATGGGTCTGAGCAAAGAACAGTATGAAGAAACCAAGCCCGAGCTGTACACCCGTTTCGGGCTGACCGAAGGCGCTTATTATCGCTTGCCGGAGGATCAGGTTGTCGGCACACGCATCTATAAACAATATGATGTTATCGCCTATGAGGGCGGATCACTGGGCAGCGCTATTCGTCCCAACCGCTTCTTCTTTCTCGATCCGGCTTCACTCGTCCAGGAAATCGGTACCCCGCAAAAACTGCACAATATGGATGAATGGATCTTTTACAAAAACACCGGCGGCATCACCGGCGCGATCAACAATCAGCTGACTTCCGACGAGCAGAAACTTTTCACGAAAACCTATAACAACATCAATGAGTTCATGGCTAAAGCTGTCCCCGGATTTATCAAGGGTGAAAAGGATGCCTTTAATGATGCTGACTGGCAGGCTTTCGTCAAAGCCTTGAACAAATATGGGCCGGATAAGATGACAGCAGTCTATCAGGAAAAGCAGGACAACCTGGGATA
>DMJC01000124.1 GCA_003451915.1 Clostridiales bacterium | reverse complement strand
ACCGGCTCGTCGCAGACGATGAACTTGGGGTTTAATGCCAGTGCTCGCCCAATGCCAACCCTCTGCCTCCGGCCGCCGTCCAATTCGTGCGGATATGACAAGCGGAGACGCTGGTCGATGCCCACCATAGCCATCAAACGTTCTGTTTCCCGCTGCCTTTCTCTCTTGCTATAGCGGCCCGAGATGGTCAGGGGTTCCATGATCGTCTGCTCCACGGTCATTCTGGGATTCAGCGAGGAATACGGGTCCTGGAAGATGATCTTCATGTTTTCGCGAAGACTTTTCAGCTTTTTCGCATTTGCGAACGTTACGTCTTCCCCCTCAAAGAAGATCGATCCGCCGGTGCATTCCAGCAGATGGATGATGACGCGCCCCAGTGTAGACTTGCCGCAGCCCGATTCACCGACGACCCCGACGGTTTTGCCGGCCGGAACGTCAAAGCTGACGCCGTTGACAGCCTTGACCGTACCCGAGTCGGTGAAAAAATAGGTGTGCAGGTTGTCAAACTCGACGACGTTGTTATAGTCATGCATATTGGTGACATATTCAGATTCCGGCACGTTTTTGCGGTTGTTGCGCTTTTCCATTTCCCCGGTTATTTTGCGGTTTTTCCGGGAAATGGCATGAACCTGCCGGGCGGTCAGATAATTTAAAGATTTTCCACTGGTTTTTCCGTTGTTTTTTGCCACGATACTCACCTTACCGTTTCATTTTAGGATCAAATGCGTCGCGGAGCCCGTCACCGATGAAGTTAAAGCCAAGGACGGTGATCAGGATGCAGAAGCCAGCCGGGATCCAGACGAACCAGTAATTGGTCATGACAAAGACATTGGAAACGGCATTGATGATATTGCCCCAGGAGGCGAACGGGTATTTGACACCAAGGCCTAAGAAGCTCAGCACCGATTCAGTCAGGATAACGCCGCCAAGGCTCATGGTCGAGACAACAATCAGCTGCGGGATGACGTTGGGGACCAGATGGCGGAAAATCTTGCGATTAACCGACAAGCCGGTCGCTTCCGCCGCCACCATGAATTCCTGTTCACGCAGGGATAGAATCTGGCCGCGAACCAATCGAGCGATATACGGCCATCCTAAAAAGCCTAGAATTAGCATCAGATAAATCATGCGGATTTGCGGATCGATGCGCATCGCATCCATCATGGCGCCGAGGATGATGATCAGCGGGGTTGAAGGTATGCTGTTGAAAACATCGACCAGACGCATCAGCAGATTGTCGACCCATTTGCCGAAATAGCCGGCTATACCGCCCAGGATGACACCAATCAAGGTCTCGATGATCACGACAATGAAACCGATCATCAGCGAAACACGGCCGCCATACATCAAACGGGTCAGAATATCCATGCCATTGCCGTCAGTACCCAGCAAATGCGTGAGAGAAGGCTGATCAAAGTCAAGCGTCACCAGTGCTGAGGCAGAACTGCGAATAGACCATATTGTATTTTTACGTTCAATGATATATTCCTTGTCGCCTGAGCCATCATTGAAGGTGAATTTAGGCTTCCCCTCTTCAATGGCCACTTTAGCTGCATCCTTAAACTCAATGGTGAGGAAAATATCAGAACTGATCGGATTGACGATATAACGAGAAATAGTGGCATATTCAGTCTTTCCGGACGCAGTGACCTGTGAGATCAAGATGATGCCTTCTTCTTCCTTAAGTTCGAAATTCAGGCCGTCTGCGGTAAATGTCGTCTGATTGTTGAGAACAGCCAGTTGAGCTTTATATTGAAATTCAAAGGTGGCGACGGTCTCCGAACTGATATAATCAAAAATATCCAGACTTGCACTGGCGACAATCTGGCTGATGTAGGCGTAATAGAATTTTTTCTGTAAGATCACAGTGTATTCAGTATCATTAACGGTAAACGACTCAAGCTTGTTGGCAATAGCCTGCCGGAATGCAGCTTCAAAGCCTCGCGGAGCTTTGAATTCTGGCGACAGGCTGACCAAATAGCCATCTTTAGTTGTTCCGGCACTGGCAACTTCCTGAAGAGCAGAAATGATATAAAAATCATCATCGAGCTGCTCTAACGTATATTGCTTGTTACGGGCTGAAAAGGTTGTTTCTTTTTTGTTGGCAGCAAGCACAAAACTGGCTTGTGCGACAGAAGGAAATTCCTTGCCTTCAGCGACCGTATAGCGGATTTGATCATTTTCTGTGACCGAGGCATAATCCTTGATCATTTCGACATAATGCTTGAAGACTTCATCTTCACCATAGGGCATCAGCCAGCCGCCGATAAAAGAAAACAAGAACATCGCGGTTATGCAGATAGTTCCGACAATGGCCAGACGGTTACTGATAAATCGTTTGAAAACAAGCATGCCTGGTGAGAGAACTTTGACGCGCTGTTCATCATCCAGGGCCAGTGGCTCATGCGTGACCTCCATTGGCTCAGGCTGCTGCACTTTATTTGATTGATGTTTAAAAAAGCTCATGTTCCCTCCTACTCAGCTGATTCTGACGCGCGGGTCGACAACCGCGTACAAGATGTCCGCGATCAGCGTGCCGAGTAACGTCAGAAAAGCCATGAACACCAGATAGAACATTGAGAAGGGAATATCGCCGCTGACCATCGACTGATAGGATGTATAGCCGATGCCAGGTATCTGGAAAAGTGTTTCAGTGATCAGCGCACCTGAAAACAAGCCGGGCAAAGTGCCGCCGATGATCGTGACTATCGGGATCAATGTATTACGGAAGGCATGATAATTGATGACTCTGTTTTCTGATAATCCTTTGGCCCTGGCCGTACGGATAAAATCTGCGCTCAGCACCTCGAGCATGTTGGTACGGGTAAAACGCATCAGTGAGCCGACACTGATGATGACCAGGGTCATGATCGGCATGATCAGGTGTTGACCCATATCCAGCAGCTTGCCTATCGGGTCAAGTTGTTCATAGTAGCGCCCGACAATGCCATAAAGATCAAACCAGCCCAGTTTAATCGAAAATATGAGCTTAAGCACAGTTGCAAAAAAGAATGTCGGCAACGAGATGCCTATCAAAGCAAAGACTGAAACTGCGTAATCGGTCCGGCTATATTGCTTTCGGGCGGCAAGAATCCCTAACGGGATGGCAATGATCAGTTCCAGGATAAAAGCAATCATGCCAAGAACAAATGAGTACCAGATGACTTCAGAAAATTTTTCAGTGACTGGCACATTCCAGAACCAGCTGTCACCGAAGTTACCCTGAATGGCCTGTCCCATCCAGAGGAAAAATCCCTGGATCAGGCCTTTGTCCAGATTATAAATAGCATTCAGCTGGGCTAGCCATTCGGTATAACTTTTTGATCCCGGCAAGCTGGCCCGCTGTCGTGCGATTGATTCAACATAAGAGGTCGGCATCAGCCGCATGATGGCATAGATGACAAATGCGACGAAAAAGAGAATGACGATGCTGATGATGACCCGTTTGAGAATATATTTCCACATGGAAGTGTCCCCATCTCCAGATAGTGTAGCAGATCATGCCGGCTGTCCATCTGACTGACAAGCCTGAGCCCACCTCGGGTACTTGGCGGAATCCGTCAAGTACGGGCGATGGGCCCAGGCATCGCAGCATGATCAGATTGATACTGGTTTTATTTCATGACGATTGTTTCAACTTCGTTCAGCCAGCCCCAGAAGGTTGTGATGTCCGGGGTTACAGTTGCCATGTCGATACGTTCGTTGCTGAACAGGAAGCAGTTCTGGCGCTGATAGATCGGAACCTCGACGGCCCAGTCAATGATCAGGTCAAGGCAGGCTTTGTAGGTGGCTTTGCGGTAGCTTTGATCATCGCTCTTGCGGGCGGCCATGATCAGCTCATCCAGTTCAGGATCAGCAATGTGGTAGTGGTTGGATTCAGAAGATCCCGGTTTGCCGACGATGTTGTTGGAGTGATAGACCTGGTACATATCCGGGTCAATCGTTGCACCCCAGGCGGCGCACCAGATTTCCTGCGTGCCGGCATCGAGAGCATCCCACAATTCATTGGAGTCAGCCGGGTCATTGACGATCAGGTTGATGCCGATCTTTGCAAAGGCAGCTTTGGCTTCTGTCAAAAGTTTGAAAGAAGGATGGTTGCCTTCGCCGTCGCCGGGAACGATCGCCATGTATTCAAGTTTGGCGCCTTCCGGGGCAGCAGTGAGTTTGCCGGTAGCCGCATCATAAGTGTAGCCGGCAGCCTTGAAGTATTCGACAGCAGCTTTGATGGCAGCTTCGTACTTCTGGTCAGCTGTCATGGATGCAGTATAAATGTCTTTGCCGTCAGCACCGGTTGAGAAAGCAACCTTGTAGTCGGCATCGGTTTTCTGCGGGGCAGCCCATGAAGTGTTGGAAATCGGATAGTTGATGACTGAGGCACGCTCGCCATAGTAGCTGTCAACAGTCAGATCACGATAGACGGCCAAAATGGTGGCAATACCTTTGCGCAGGTTTTTACTGGCATCTGAGCCAGAATCTGCGCCGACACGGACGGTGTCAGCATTGATGCCGATGTAGCCATAGCCGAGGTTGTCAACAGTAACCGTGACCAGCTTATCGCCGGTTGTCTGGCCATTGGAGTTGTAGCCCTTGATTTCATCAACGGCTGCCGTGTTGAATGAAGGATCAGTCAGGTCAATGGTGCCCGTGCCGATACCAGAAATCTTGTCTGCATCGGTGGTTTCCTTGAACTGGACATAATAAGTCTTAGGCTGGCCTTTGTAATAATTGGTATTGGCTTCAAAGTAGACGATCTTGTTGTCATACTTGATAAAACGGTATGGGCCGGCGCCTACCGGCATGGTGGTTTTAGCCGCAACACCGGAAAGATCGCCAAAGGTGAAGCCGAATTTGTTGTTGGCATAGTCATATTTGGTTTTGTCGCCATAATAATGGAGTGGCGAGACTGAGATGCCCAGGTTGTAAATAGCGGTGGCATCGAAGCCATTGACGGTGATGGTGACCGTGGTGTCATTGACTTTCTTGATGCCTTCGATATTCGGGATTCCCTTGCCGCCCATCGAGCTGTCTTTCGGGCCCCAGTAACCGATGAATTTTGATTTGACAACATCGTAGACTGGGGAGTCGTCGATGGTCTCAACGCTGGAATATTCGACCGGATCGCCGGCATAGGCTTCAAGCGCTTCAGCATAGAAATCATCGATGGTCGGGTATTGTCCGGCTGCGAGGTCAAAGGTTTTGCCCAGGACACCGGATGTCAGGACTTTGTCCTTGACTTCGCCGAATCCCCACAGAGCCATGGCCAGAGCAACTTTGAGATCATCGGTGATCTCTTCAGGCTTATAGCCGGTGTAATCTTCGGCGTATGAAGCTTTGTAGTTAGTATCAACATAAGCCACGATCGCCTGTAAGTCATTTTTCCATTCAGTCTCAATTTCTTTCCAGAAATAATCCTGCTGTTCCTGGGTCCAGGTGTCGGTCGAAGCCCAGGTGTGGCCTTTGCCAGCCGCGACGAGAGCATCAGCTATGGCTGAGTACTTGTCGAAAACTGCGCTGGTGGTCTGGGTGCGATAGTCGTTGATGCCAATGATCGGAACCGAGTAAAGTGTGGTTGATCCTGTGTAGGACGGATCAGCATAGACGTAGTATGAGAAGATGATGTCGTCAGCGGTCATCGGCTCGCCGTCACTGAATTTGACGTCGTCACGTATGGTCCAGGTGTAGACGGTTTTATCAGTTGCTTCGTCATACTCGACCTTGACATTGGCAATGCCAGTATACTTGTACGGCGTGCCGTTGTATTCGATGGTTTCACCCTCGATCGCGTTGTAGACGATACCGCCCTGGCGATCGGTGGTCAGTAATCCGGCGGCTGTCATCGAAACAACATCCATGTCATAGCCGGTGTCAGCGAAGAACGGGCTGAACTTCTCACTGAATTGCGCATAGCCGACGACCAGCGGAGTGTCGTCGATCGGCACCGTTGTGGTCGGCGCAACCGTTGTGGTCGGCGCGGTGGTCTCGGTCTGTCCGCAAGCGGTTATGCCCAGAAGCATCGCCATGGCCAGCAGCAGAACAAGAATTCTGATTCCCTGTTTTTTCATGCAAAAATCCTCCTTCTATTTGTCGAGTCTGTTTGTCGAATGGGTATCGATGATCGGGAAATCATCTGAGTACCAAGTTTTTCAGGAACTTGGTTTATCTGTATTATAAATGTATATGTTTGCAGAATCAATCAAAATATGCTTAGCAATAAGATATAATTTTCTGTAAATATCTGCAATTAGCCAGTTTATCGACTATAATCGCTGTTATTTTTAAATATTTTGACGATCAAAATATAAAAATATTGACAATTGACAGCATAGTTAAAATAGCGTGCCGGATAAACACTGTCATGTAACCAATCGCATTTTGATGGTCTGATAAACTTGCAGATCAAGAAAAATAAGGTTACCATGATGCTGTAAGCTTGAAGGAGGGATGATCATGAATGTTCCAACCCCGCATAATGCTGCCAGGCCAGGCGATATCGCCCAAAAGGTTTTAATGCCTGGTGACCCGCTGCGCGCCAAGTTCATTGCCGAAACTTACCTGGATCAGGTACAGTGCTTCACAACGGTCCGCAACATGTTCGGTTACACCGGTCATTTCAAAGGCCGGCCGGTCTCGGTCATGGGCAGCGGCATGGGCATTCCCTCGATTGGCATCTATAGTTATGAGCTGTACAATTTCTATGATGTTGACAGCATCATCCGCGTCGGCTCAGCCGGCGCACTGGCCGACGAGCTGCAATTGATGGATGTTGTTATCGCAATGGGTGCCTGTACCAATTCTAATTACGCCACACAATTCAGACTGCCCGGCACATTTGCGCCGATTGCCGACTTCGGTCTGCTCCGACGGGCTGTCGAGGTCGCCGAAACCCAAAACCTGCCTTACAAAGTCGGTAATGTTCTGTCATCGGACACCTTCTATAATGCCGACAAAACGGCCGACGATCTCTGGAAGAGCATGGGTGTTCTCGGCATCGAAATGGAAGCAGCCGGTCTCTATATGAATGCGATTAAAGCAAAGAAAAAAGCTCTGGCCATCTTGACGATTTCAGATCATATTTATCGGCCGGAAGCCTTGACTGCCGAAGAACGTCAGGTCGGTTTCAACAGAATGATTGAGCTGGCACTGGAGATTTAAGTGAAAGGTGAAAAGTGAAGGGTGAAAAGTGATAGGTGCGCCGCAGGCGCAAATCTCGCGATGCGACACTTTTCACTTTTCACTTTTCACTCAATAATTATTGCGCCAGATGATAAAATTTGCATTTACCCGGAGGTTAATATGCAAGCTTACGAACGTCTGATCAAATATGCCAGGATCCACACAACATCGGATGAAGACACCAAGACAAGTCCCAGCACAGACTGGCAGTTTGATCTTGCCCGGCTCTTAGCAGATGAAATGCAAGCACTGGGTTTTACCGATGTCCGTGTCAGTGAAACAGCCTATGTTTATGGCTGCCTGCCGGCAACTCCCGGTCTGGACGACCGGCCGGCGCTCGGTTTCATTGCCCATCTGGATACCAGCCCGACAGTGCGCGGCGACCGTGTGCAGCCGCGGATCTGGCCGAATTATGATGGCGGCGACCTGATTCTTTCCGCGGTTCCGGAAAATCCGGTCGTGCTCAGCCCTGCCCGCTTCCCTCATTTGGCCAAGCTAACAGGCCGCACCCTGATCACCACCGACGGGCATACTTTGCTCGGGGCTGATGACAAGGCTGGCATTGCCGAAATCCTTACCGCCTGCGAAATCGTTCTCCTGGAAAACCGGCCGCATGGTAAAATCTGTGTGGCATTTACACCGGATGAAGAGGTCGGCCGTGGTACGGAGCATTTTGATGTTGCCGGCTTCGGCGCGGATTTCGCCTACACGATGGACGGCGGCGAAGAGGGCGAGCTGGAGTACGAAAACTTTAATGCAGCCGAAGCAAAAATCGTTATAAAAGGTGTCGCAGTTCACCCGGGCACGGCCAAAGACATTATGGTCAATGCCCTGACTGTCGCCTGCGAACTGAACGCTTTGCTGCCGGCAGCCGAAGTCCCTCGTCATACTGCAGAGCGAGAAGGTTTTTATTATCTGCATAAACTCGAAGGCAACCCGGAAAATGCCCTGATGAGTTACAGTTTGCGTGATCACAACGCTCAACTTCTGGAAGGTAAAAAACAGACCGTCCGGCAGGCCGCTGCTCTGATCAATGAGCGATATGGTGAAGGAACAGTTGCCGTTGAAATCACCGATCGCTACCGCAATATGTTTGACATTATCAGCCAGCACATGCATCTGGTCGACAACGCTCGCCTGGCAATGGCCAAAGTCGGCCTCGAGCCGATCATTGTTCCCATGCGCGGCGGCACAGACGGAGCAACCTTGAGCTATCTCGGTCTGCCCTGCCCAAACCTCGGTACCGGCGGCTTTGCCTATCATGGCGTCCATGAGCATATAACCATGGAGGGCATGGAAAAATGCAAGCAGCTGATTTTGGAATTGGTAGCGCTTTATAGCAAGTAAGGAACAAGGAACAAGTAACAAGGAACAAGTAGGGTTAAAGGTGAAGGGTGAAGGGTGAAGGGTGAAAGGTGAAAGGTGGATTTGCGCCAAAGGCCTCACCCTTCACTTTTCACCTTTCACCTTTCACTTTTCACTCGTTACTCGTTCCTTGTTACTTGTTACCTGATAAAAGCTGCCCCGACCACCCCTGCGATCACGGTCAGCAATATTGGATTAACTTTAAACCGGACATTGGCGACAACGGTTGCGACAAAGATCGCCAGCAAGAGCCATGACACCGACCCCAGCGGATCAGCCAATAGCGACGTCCATGTCGTGCCGGGATTGAACAGCACACCAGAGGCGATGGTGACCGAAGCCGTTGCCACGAGTCCCACGACGGCTGGTTTAATTCCGCTCAAGGCACTTTGCATGATATGGTTTTGCCGATAACGGTCAATAAAACGCAACACCAAGGCAACGATGACCAACGACGGTGCGATCAGGCCGAGTGTTGCGGCCAGCGAGCCCCAGAAACCGGCATGGAGATAGCCGACATAGGTCGCGGCATTAATGGCGATCGGGCCGGGGATGACCATATCCAATGCATTGAGGTCCGCCAGCTGTTCAAGTGTGACTGTAAATTTTAAAGATTCGACCATAATCATTGAGAGCATGCCATAGCCGCCGCCAAATCCAACTGCGCCGATCTTGAAAAAAGCCCAGAGCAATTTTAGACATTCCAGCAAAAGTGTCATAGCGTCACACCTTCGCCTTTCTGACGGTCAGCCGGTGGCGAAGGTAACCGATCAGGCCGGCGCCGATGATCACGAACAGGATATTGACATCGGCTAAAAAGACCAGGCCGAAAGCCAAGACCATGACGGCCACCGAAAAGGCATCTTTGACGCTGTAGCGGCCGAGCGTAAAGGCAGCTGACAGAACAAGGGCAGCCGAGGCGGCCCGGATGCCGCGAAAGGCACCGACAACGGCACCTTGCATGGGTACCGACTGTAAGAGTATCGTTGCGAGCAGCATCAGGACAAAAGCCGAGAGGGTCGCGCCCAAAACGGCAACCAGCATGCCGGCCAGACCTGCTGCCCGTTTGCCGACAAAGCAGGCACAGTTAACAGCGATGACACCAGGCAAAGTCTGGGCCAGTGTGGCAAATTCCAGAAAATTCTCGCGCGTCAGCAGCTTATATTTTTCTACAACATCTTTTTCGATGACCGGCAGCATAGCCAGGCCACCGGCAAAAGTAAATGTGCCGGCTTTAAAAAAGACGAAAAACAATTCCCAGAGCGTTTTGAATTTAATTGTTGACATGCTTGTAGCGGCAGCTCCTGTTTGATTTCTGAATCAATAGTGTCACAAATCGGGCCGGGTGGCAACCCGGGAACTTACTCACCGATTATTTTGATTAAGACACGTTTCGTTCGCTTGCCGTCAAATTCGCCGTAAAAGATCTGCTCCCAGGTGCCAAAGTCGAGTTTGCCGTCGGTGATCGCGACCACCACTTCCCGCCCCATGATCGTCCGTTTGAGATGTGCGTCGGCGTTGTCCTCATAGCCATTGTGATCATATTGATTGTAAGGTTTCTCCGGTGCCAGTTTTTCCAGCCAGCGTTCAAAATCGCGGTGCAGACCGCTCTCATCATCGTTGATGAAAACGCTGGATGTAATATTCATGGCATTCACCAAGACCAGTCCCTCCCTGATACCACTGACGGCCAGCGCCTTTTCAACTTGAGGTGTGATATTGACAAAACCTCGGCGCTGGGGGATATTGAACGACAGTTCCTGACGATAAGTATGCATGACTTTCACCTCTCTTTTATTACAAATATATCAGATTTACAAATTCTATGTGCAGTTCTTCGTTACCGTGATATAATGACAATATCAGTCAAATATCTCAGTTTTTCTATTAAGTCCGGCAGCAACAGGATATCTGGCCACATTCGTTCTTCAGTTTTAGCGCAGGCTGATTTGCCGCGTACTGCAAGTGAGGAGTGATGATGCCGTGAAAATCAGGACGACCCTGTTCGTTCTCGTTGTTTTGCTATTGGTCATGAGTGTCTTGCCTGTTGTACCGGCCGAAGTTGAGGCGGCCTATACGGTCACCCTCAAGGTGGATGCTATTGATTGTCATAACATTAAAGTCAGTGGCCAGGCTTATTTTTCAGAGGGACAAATCAAAAAAATATCCATAGTATTGCAAGATTCAATGAACCACCCAATAAAAACAGTTGACGTGACGGTAAATCCTTATGTTTACACATTTAAAGACCTAAATTACAATCAAACCTACAAAATAACGACTCACTGTTTTTTAGAGAACAGTGAAGTAGGTCATTTTGAATCTGAAACAATTACGCGTAAAACACCTCTTGAGCCAGTTTTAGCCGGTTCATTATCAAATATCACATCGTCCTCAGTTATGCTGACTACCAAGGTAACAGTAAACAGCAATGTCTTAAAAACGGTTGGGTACCGTGTCCGACGTGTATCTGATAATGCTTTGGTGACTTCGAAAGTGATTATGACCAATGTCTCAACTGGCGGAACCCGGTCTGATACGATCACCGGACTTATGCCGAACACATCCTATAATGCATATGTTTATCTTGAGACACAGTTAGGGTGGAAAAAAGAGTTTGGACCCTATAATTTCAAAACGAAAATCCCGATGATAACGACTATACCAACCAAGTCTCCAACAGCTACACCAAAGCCGACATCCACACCAACTCCTAAACCATCTCCTACATCAACGCCGACACCCTCACCGACACCAACGGTCGGACCAACAGCTACACCAAAGGCAACGGCAACACCCAAACCGACAACGACTGTAACGACGACCCAGTCGACAACAGCTGTGACGTCTCCGGTTGAAACGACTGAACCTGCTGCCAATACGCCAACGCCGGAATCGACAACTACGACAAACACCACGGCCGCACCTGTCGAAACAACGGTGCCTGTCGAAACAACGGTACCGAGCTCCACCCAGACTCAGCAAACCACGCCGGAACCGACACAGCCCCAAGGCAATGATAACGGCGAATTCCCCTGGACCGTGCTGATTGTCGCCCTGGTTGCCATTGCCGGTATAGGATTTGGTGTCGGCGGTGCATTGATGATTGTTGCCCGCAAAAAGAAATCTTGATTGTTGACTATACACGAGATCTTCTAATTGACCACGGCACATACAAAATTGCCCAGACCACCAGCAGCAAACCAGCCATCGCCAGCTGGTAGCCCGGGTTGCCGAGCCATTCGGCCGCCACGCGCCAGAACGTGTTGTCTGGAACAAAATTGAGGAACATATAATTACTGCCTACATAATGATTAGCAATGACTGCAATGCAGGCTGAAACCAGCACCATTGTGAAAACGGCCGGCAGGCGGCGCCAGGCCGGGCGATGTTCACCAGTTGTGACCCAGAGCAGGGGCAGCAGCATGAGGATAACGTGATCGATAATAAATAACAGATAATAAAAATGAATCAACGGATAAGGACCGATACCCGGGGTCAGGAAAACAACGACAGCTCCCGGCAAGCCACAGGCGTAACCGAACTCTAGAAACAAAGGTCTGCGGCTGAAAA
>DMJC01000135.1 GCA_003451915.1 Clostridiales bacterium | reverse complement strand
CCCCACTGGTATGATGAATGGGACAGCCAGATCGTTGATTATGCTGAAAAAAATGACCTGCTGTTTATCAACACGCTTCGGCTGACTGAGGAAATCGGCATTGACTACAGCACCGACACCTATGATGCCGGCCTGCACATGAACTTGTCCGGCGCAGAAAAGATGTCGCGCTACCTTGGCCATATCCTGGCTGATGGATATGGCTTGGCTGATAAACGGCAAGACCCTGCGCTGGCTGCCAGCTGGGCTGCCAAACTGACTGTTTATGAGCAGCAAAAAGCCGACCAGCTGCTCGAACTGCAAACCTATGGCTATTTAAAAGCATTCCGCTTTGAATCAAATTAAGAAAATGAGGAAAGACCGATGATGCAAAGAAAAAATCTGATCCAAAGAAAATTAGCGAGAACCCTGCTGGTGTTGACTGTCCTGCTGGCTTTACTGACCCTGACAGCCTGCGGCCAGCCCACGGCATCCAATACGACAGCACCGGCCGGAACCACGGCCGGCAGCACGCAAACGACAGCTCCGGCCGGTTATGCATTTATCTTTAAAAACACACCATTGACCATCGGCGCGGCTGCCAAACCGATCCTCGACGCGCTCGGCGAACCGATCAATTTTTTTGAGTCACCGAGCTGTGCCTACCAGGGTATGGACAGAATTTACACCTATGCCGGCATTGAGATCACAACCTACACCGAAGGTGAAACTGATTATGTTTATTCGGTGGCGATCATCGATGATTCGGTCAGCACACCCGAAGGTATTGCGCTCGGCGCTTCGGCAGATGATGTCAAAGCTGCCTATGGCAGTGATTTTGCCGAATCAGCCAATCAGCTGATGTACCGCAAAGGAAATACCGACCTCAAATTTGTTTTTGCCGAAGGTGACCTGGTTTCTATCGAATATATCCAAGTTACCGAATAATGAAAAGATCGCTCAGATAAGTGCGATTTGCCCCTTGAGTCAGGCATCAAAATTGCCTATAATGATTACTTGTATGCGAATCAAGACGCAGAACAACGCCATCGACATTGACTCAGCGTCGGCGGTACCACGAAAGGACGTGCGAAACAAACCATGGCCAAACGATCTTTTGCCAAAACAGGCGTACAGGCCAAGCCGACGACATTTTTCATCGTCGCTGCAATTATTCTGATCGCCCTGGTTATTTCCATCACCGGTCTGAAAATCCCGATCCCGGGCCAGACCGAACTGCTCAATCTCTACAGCATGGCCGAAATCCGCTTCGGAATTGATATCCGCGGTGGAGTTGAAGCTGTCTTTGCGCCCCGTGACTTCACCGGCAACGCGTCAGCCGACCAGCTGGCTGCTGCCCGTAACGTCATTGAAGAGCGCATGGACAACCTGAACATTCTCGACCGCGAAATCACCATAGATGAAAACAGCGGCCAGATTATTGTCAGATTCCCCTGGCAGTCGGGTGAGACTGAATTTAATCCGGAAGAAGCACTTCTCGAACTCGGAGAGATGGCACTGCTCGAGTTCGTCGATCCGGATGGCAAAGTCGTGATCACCGGCGCTGATGTCATCAAGGCTTCAGCCGGTTATATCACCAATGAACTGGGCAACAGTGAAATTGTTGTTGAACTTAATCTTAATGAATCCGGTAAAACCAAATTTGCTGAAGCCACCAAGCGGCTGAAAGTAGGCAACCAGATTCTCAAGATCACCATGGATGGGGCAACGATTTCCTCGCCGAGAGTCAATGATGAAATCACCAACGGCGTTGCCTTAATCTCCCCGATGAGCTCCAACGAAGAAGCAGTCGACCTGGCCCAGAAGATCAGCGCCGGTGCCCTGCCGTTCGCGCTGGAAGCAATCAGCAGCAGTTCGATCAGCCCCACACTCGGCAAAGACGCCCTGGCCGTCATGACCACGGCTGGCCTTGTCGCTTTCATCCTGATCTGCCTTTTCATGTTGATTTATTACCGCTTGCCGGGCTTCATCGCCTGCTGGTCACTCCTCGCCCAGATCGTAGGTATCCTGCTGGCTATCTCCATCCCGCAGCAGACGCTGACCCTGCAAGGTATTGCCGGTATCATCCTCTCGATCGGCATGGGTGTTGACGCCAATGTCATCATCGCAGAGCGCATCAAGGAAGAACTGAAAAACGGCGCCAGCCTGACCGCAGCCCTGGCCAACGGTTTCAACCGTGCCCTGTCATCGGTCGTTGACGGAAACGTCACAGTGGCCATCGCCGCCATCATCCTGATGATCTTCGGTTCCGGCTCCATGCTTTCTTTCGGCTATTCACTGCTGGTCGGTGTCATTCTCAACAGCCTGACCGGTGTTATCGCCTCACGACTGATGATCGGCTCCCTCAGCCAGTTCAAGCCACTGCGCAACACCTGGCTCTATGGTGCAAGGAGGGAAAAAGCCAATGCTTAAGTTTTACAAGAACCGTTATAAATTCTTTGCGCTATCGGGCCTGCTCTTGCTGATCGGCATACTGGCAACCATTTTTGTCGGCATCAAACTTGACATCACCTTCAAGGGCGGCAGTATCCTCAAGTATTCATACACAGGTACTGTTGACTTGATAAAAGCTGAAGATGCCATCAGTGAAGCCATCGGTATCGACGTGACCTGTCAGGAAACCAAAGCCCTCAGCAGCGACGACCTCAATCTGGTTGTCAACGTCGCCGGCGATGAAGCACTGACCCCAGACCTGCAGATTGCCTTGCAGGATGCATTAAAAGAAACCTTCCCGGACATTACATTCAAACTTGAAAATGCCCAGCTGGTCAACCCGTTCCTTGGCCGGGAACTCTTTACGCGCGGCCTTTGGGCGATCCTGATCGCTTCGGTCCTGATTGTCGCTTACGTCTGGTACAGCTTCCGCAGCATGTCCGGACCCTCAGCCGGCGTTATGGCTCTCGTAGCCCTTTTCCACGACGTGTTTATATCATTCTTCGTCTTTGTCGTTCTGCAGATTCCGATCAACGAGGCACTGGTCGCTGTTGTTCTTTCGATCCTGGGCTTCTCGATTAACGACACCATCGTCATCTATGACCGTATTCGTGAAAACGAGCGCCTGACCGGCGGCAAGATGCCGCTGCCCGACCTGGTTGACCTGTCGATCAACCAGTCGCTGACCCGCTCAATCAACACCAGCC
>DMJC01000129.1 GCA_003451915.1 Clostridiales bacterium | reverse complement strand
ATCAAAGAATGTGTCGTGCATGGCATTGCCGCTGATGATTACGATGCCGGCTGTCAGGCGCTCAAGGCCGGCCTGGACATGGACATGGGCACCAGTATTTATAAAAATCATCTGGCCGAGGCAGTCAGCCGACACGATCTTGACCTGACAGTTCTCGACACCGCGGTGCGGCGAGTGCTGACCGTCAAAGCCTGGCTCGGCCTTTTTGATAACCCTTATGTGCCCGAAGAGCTCATCGCACAAAACGACAGTTTAGCTGACAGCCATGTCGCCTTAACTTTGGAAGCCGCGCTGAAATCCATCGTACTCCTGAAAAATCAGAACCAGGTTTTACCGTTGGCAAAAAAGACGCGCATCAGCCTGGTTGGCAGTCTAGCCGGCAGTAAAGACGAGATTATCGGTGCCTGGGCGATGAGTTATCAGAATAAGGATTGCGTATCGATTCTCGATGGACTGCAGCAAGCAGGTAGCGATGTGTCCTGGTATCCCTGCGGCGGTCCGGAAGGCGAACTTAACGAAGACGAAATCAATCAGGCCGGTCAGAATGGCGATGTCATCGTTGCTGTGGTCGGCGAGCTGGTCAGCATGTCCGGCGAAGCAGCCTCAAGGGCCAACATCGAACTGCCCGGCCGCCAGCGCGAACTGCTGCAAAAACTGACAGCCTTTGGCAAACCGGTCATCGGGATTTTGATGAATGGCCGGCCGCTGGCTTTGTCTTGGGAAGCTGAGCACCTCGACGCCCTGATCGAAGCCTGGCAGTTAGGCATCCGGATGGGCAGCGCAGTGGCACAAGTACTGTTCGGCGACTTTAACCCGCAAGGCCGTCTGTCAGCCTCATTCCCGGCCGTCGTCGGCCAGTGTCCGGTTTATTATAACCACATGAAGACCGGCCGGCCCTCAAGCAAAAGCAAGTTCACTTCCCGCTACATCGATGCCCCGACCGAAGCCCTTTACCCTTTTGGATACGGTCTCAGTTACACAGCTTTCGCCTATTCAGATCTGACTGTCAAGGAATCTGCAGACCGGCTGACAATTCGGATAACTGTCAAAAATACCGGCGAGCGACGTGGCGTCGAAACCGCCCAATTCTATCTGCAAGATGTGACTGGCTCGCTGGTCCGTCCGGTCAAGGAACTGAAAGGCTACGCGCAGATCACACTCGATCCGTCGGAAGAGCAGTCCATTACATTTGACCTGTTGAAAGCAAATATGGGATTCTACGACAATAATGGTGTTTATCGTCTGGAAGACGGTGAGTTCACGATCCATGCCGGGCCGAACAGTCGGGAGACCCTGCAGGCGACCTGCTGGATCAAGTTTTAATTGTCAGGCTTCGTCAAAAATGCGAAAATAAAACCAGTAATATTATTTTGCCGGAGGTGCCCCATGGCTGATGAATCCAAGAAAGAACCCGGTTTTCCCGATCCTTCTCAACTGAAATATACCATCTGGGAAATGCAGAAAGACACTTATGTCTTTAATTTTGGCGGTTCGGTCTGTATGTTCCTGCTGGTCGGCGCTGAAAAAGCGCTGCTGATCGACACAGCTTACGGTTATGGTGATATTCCGGGCATGATCCGGGCAATCACTGATAAACCGGTCGTCGTGGTCAACACCCATGCCCATGGCGACCATACAGGCGGCAACGCTTATTTTCCGTCCGTCCACCTCTTCCGTCCGCCATTTTTTATGCACACAATGCCCGGTGCCCGGCCAGCTTCGGATTACCCTTATCCGCGCTATCGCAAAATCGCCATCAAAGACGGCCATGTTTTTGATCTGGGCAGCGGCCGTCTGGTCGAAGTCATCACCATCCCGGCGCACAATGAGTCCAGCATCGCCCTGCTCGATCGCCAGCATCGGCTGCTGTTCACAGGTGACGAACTGGAAGCCGGCCAGGTCCTGATGTTCGAAGATGCTGCAGTGCAAATTAAAGCGCATCTGGCCAATATGCAGAAACTCTGGGCCCGTCGCGGCGAATTTGACAGTCTCTGTCCGGCACACAACGGCCTGCCGGTCAATCCCGATTTAATCCAGGATTTCATTCATCTCGATGAATCGATCCTGTCCGGCAATCCTCACCTGGTGGATGATCCTTTCTTCCCTAAAATGCTCGTTCAGATGAAAGGTGACCAGCTGGAGGGATTGCGGGCGGAATACGGCCGGGCTTCAATTGTTTATGCTGTGCCCAAAGTCTACGAACCAGGTTTCAGTGGACATCCTCAAGCCCGTTATATCGAACAAGCCCTCCGTCATGGTGGACTCCAGCTAGATGATCGCGGCGGTTTTTATCCAGACAAGCCGATCAGAGCAGCCGAATTAGCTGATGTGATCAACCATCTCGTTCCACTCTATGACGGTCAGAAAGTCGACAAGCCTTTCGGGTCAGCTGCTGTCGAACTGGTCAGCCGCAAGGATGCTTATGTCCTTTTTGCCATCGCCCTGGGTCTTGAAGGTGTTCTGGGCTGGCCTTCGATGATGCCGGCCGGCATGGCTGCCCATAATGATTTGCACAAAAATGCAGCTGCTGCAATGCAACACTATAATGCATCGCTTTTTGGCCAGAACGCTGATACCTGGCTGACCCGGGCTGATGCGGCTCAGATCGCCGCCACGTTAGCCTATAAAGCCAAAATGCTCAAACTTTTTGAGCCCGGGCAATACCAGAAAGACGGCAATACCATGCATTATCGGTTCTTTGCGCCAGCTGCCGGTGAGACGGAACAAAAATACCCGCTGATCCTCTTTTTACATGGTGGCGGCGAGCTCGGCCATGATAATAAATTCCAGTTGACCTGTTACGACGGCGCATCGGTCTGGGTCGACCGCCAGCTGCATGGCGATCAGCCGCCCTGCTTTGTGCTGGCACCGCAGGCTTTCCCGTCACCCGGCAGGATGGGCTGGAACGAGGATCAATGTCGCATGGTCCATGAGCTGATCGATAAACTGGCGGCTGAATACCCGATCGACACGGGTAAAATCTGCTGCACAGGTCTATCAATGGGCGGCCGCGGCACCTGGACTTTCAACCGGCTGTTCCCCGACCGCTGCGCCTGCATGGTCGGCATCTGCGGCACCTATGCCTTTGATCTCTTTGAGATTGAGCAGCAGGCCGCCGAGGTCATCCGCAAATTAAAGAACAAGCCGATCTGGATTTTCCACGCCGAAGATGACGTCGTCGTCGATGTCAACCTGTCACGCAAAGTCTACGAATTGTTCCGGGCTGCAGGCAGTAACATCCGCTACACCGAGTATCCGGCCAGTGCCGGCTATAATCATGGGTCGTGGGTACCAGCCTATGAAGATGATGCGATGCGGCAATGGGTGTTTGATCAAGTAACAAGTAACAAGTAACAAGTAGTGAAAGGTGAAAAGTGAAAAGTGAAAGATGAAAGGCTCGCTGACGCTCGCATGAAGAGCTCCCTTCGGTCGCGTGAAATGCGGCTGCGCCGCATGAAGGACACCTTCACCCTTCACCCTTCACCTTTCACTCTTCACTATTTGTTACTTGTTACTTGAACTTTACCGCCGTCCCATAAGCCTTAATCTCAGCCGCGCCCTGCATGACTGCAGCTGATGCATAGCGCAGACATACTACAGCGTCCGCACCCAGAGCTGTTGCTTCTTCGACCATTCGCTTGGTCGCCAGCGCGCGTGCTTCATTCATCATATCGGTGTAAGATTTCAGTTCGCCGCCGACAATCGTCTTGAAGCCGGACATGATGTCGCGGCCGATGTTCTTGGACTGGATGGTGCTTCCCTTGACCAGGCCGATGGTCTCCAGATCTTTGCCGCTGATGGTTTCGGTTGTTGTCAGAATCATATGCCACCTCCGAAAAATGATTAATAACCTTCACGGACAGCCTGTTCGCCCGGATCGGGCGGGATGTCCTGTTGGTCTTTGAATTTTGGTTTCAGCCAGAGAACCAGAAGGACTGACAGAACAGCTATAACTGCCAGAACGCCTTCAATCGGCCAGATGCCGGTACCGCTGCTCTGCAAGGCTGCAGCCAGAAAATCGACTGCTGTGTGGATAGCCAGCACAAGCATAAAACCGGGGAATGGCTGTTGCTTCACCAGAAAATAGCAGAGCAGGACTGAAAGGGCGATGTGCAATGCCATGGTGAACAGCCTTTCGAGACCAGCCGCCAGAAAAGCATCCTGCGGTACTGCTGTCATCGTTTTAATCAGATTGGCTGCCATCGCCTGATCCGGCACCACCGAAGACAATGTTCCGCTGTTGATCGCCAGGCTGATGACCAGATTGTTGACATAGGTCAATCCGATCAGGACAATCGATTCAATACTGCCATGGCCTGCGCCGGCGGCCAGGCCGGTTGTGAACGAAAGCCGTTTCCCCAAACCGAACTGCAAAACGATGTAGCGCGCTGCGGTTTCAAACAAGCCGGCTGTCAGGGCCAGGCCAAAAGCAAAGACGAGAGGCTGTTTCTCTGCAAACGACTGGAACCAGGCCTGTGTCCCGAGAAATTGTAAAGCGGGGATGCGAATGATGATCTGCGCGACAAAAAAGCCCAGCGCACCGGCAATCCAGGCACTGAATACACCTTTGCGGCCTCTCAGCAGAATCAGCAGAAAAACGATCGGTGCCAGAATACTGATCACCAAGGTAATCATCATGAAAAGAATCGCTGTCGGGCTGATCATGATAGACTGCCTCCTCTGTAAAACCTGAGTCTATTATAGCCCAAAACCAGCGCAGAGATCTACTTTTTCAAAATCATGCCAAGTCCCTTGAAAAATTTTCCGTTCAGCATCGTGATCAGGCCATGGAGTTGCTGTGCTTTGACATTGCTCATCAGCAACGAACGTAACGGCATGTCACCCAGCATTTCCATGACCATTTTCCGCATCTCCGGATCGCTGCCGGCCATTTTGGCTGTGGCACCCTGCATGATCCTGCCTAGCAGGCGGCCGATCAGCGAGGATTGTATATCAGTTATCGATGAATCCGGTGTAAACGGCCGTGCAGAAATTGACAACGGATAAGGACGTCCGTAAAGTTTTCGAAACGCTTGCTCCGGGAATCCCCGCCCGTGTTCCGGCTGGACATAGTCCGGTAAAGCGTCCAGATCATTCTGGATTGTCTGGCCTGCAACCTCGATGTCCGCAGATAACCTGATGTCACGGCTTGACTCACCGATCTCGATGCTGTAGGTGCCTTGTTCTACAACCCAATGGCTGTGATGGCTGTCATAGTGGCCGAATGCCTGGTCATCCAGTTCGAATGTGATCTGCCGGCTGGCACCGGCGGACAGTCGGACTTTGTGGAAAGCCTTGAGCTCGCGGACAGCCTTGAAAGTTGCTGAGCGGTGCGGCCGGACATAAAGCTGAGCCACAGTACTGCCGTCCCTTCCGCCGCTGTTGCGGACTGTCAGACTGACCTGAGCGCTGCCTTCCTGCTGCCTGACCGTCAGATTCTCATACGAAAAGTTCGTATAGGAGAGGCCGTGACCAAATGGATATTGGACATCTTTGCGGGCTTTATCGTAATAACGATACCCGATATAAATACTTTCCCGGTAAGGTATCTGGCGGGTCGAAGTCGGAAAATCACTGCCGATCGGCGTATCGGTCAGCGCGAGCGGGAAGGTTTCAGCCAGACGGCCGCCTGGATCGGCGATGCCGGTCAGCAGGTTAGCTGTCGCTTTGCCGCTCTGGCAGCCTGCCAGATACATCAGTAAAATCGATCGGACCCTGTTGCGCCAGGGCAGGACGGCCGGGCTGCCGGTCAACAGGACGACCACTGTATTGGGATTTGCCTGGCAGACTGCTTCGACCAGTCGATTGTGTCCTTCCGGCAGATCCAGCGAACTGCGGTCAAAGCCTTCTGATTCATAAGCATCCGGCAAACCGGCGAAGACAATGGCGACATCACGGGAACGCGCCAGCCTGACAGCTTCGGCCAGCAGGGCATCGTCGGTCTGGCCGGTTTCATGCTGGTAACCTGCCGCATAAGCCAGGTCATAGCCCAGATCCTGCAAGGCATCAAACGCATTGTCCAGCTGATAAGGGTTGATTTTCGAACTGCCGGCGCCCTGGTAACGAGGTTTCTTGGCAAAAGTGCCGATCAAGGCCAGGGTCTTGCCTTGTGACAGCGGCAGCATGCCATCATTTTTCAGGAGTACTGCAGAGGATTCAGCAACCTCACGGGCCAGATCCAGATGAGCATTCAGATCACAGTTAAAAGGTTTCTGCTGAGCATCCTGGTATTTCGCGACCATTTCGAGGATGCGGCGGGCACAGGCATCCAGCTCAGCCGGGCTGATTTCACCTTTTTCACAGGCTGCCTGGATGGCTTCAGCGTAATCCGCCCGCGGACCGGGCATCACGAGGTCGAGACCGGCTTTGACGCTGGCGATATGATTGCTTTCGGCGCCCCAGTCAGTCACCGTCAAGCCCTGAAAACCCCAGCTGTCTCGTAAAATTTCCTGCATTAAACGGTGATTTTCCGAAGCATAGGTTCCGTTGACCCGATTATATGCCATCATGGTGGTCCAGGGCTGTGATTCGCGAACAGCAATTTCAAACCCGCGCAGGTAGATTTCATGCAGGGCTCGTTCATCAATTAAAGAATCGGATACCATGCGCATTTTTTCCTGATTATTGCCCATATAATGCTTGATCGATGTGCCGACGCCCTGACTCTGCACGCCACGCACCAGAGCCGCCGCCATTTTACCGGCCAGCAGCGGATCTTCGCTGAAATATTCGAAATTGCGTCCGCACAACGGACTGCGTTTCATATTGAGTCCGGGGCCAAGTATGACTGCAACGTCTTCCTGCCGGCATTCTTCTCCGAGAGCCTGGCCCATCCTTTCCAGCAGATCAGGATCAAAAGAGCAGGCCGTGGCACTGGCTGTCGGAAAACTGGTGGCCGGCACGCTGGCATTCAAGCCGAGATGGTCTGCGCTGCCAGACTGTTTGCGCAAGCCATGCGGCCCGTCGGTCAGCATGATGGAGGGCACGCCCAGCCGCTCGCAGCCCGTGCTGTGCCAGAAATCACGTCCAGCCAGTAAGGAGCATTTTTCTGATAAAGTCATCTGGTTGAGAATGGATTCGATATTCATTGGCACACCTCCGGCAAAGTAGGGCGAATAATTGCATAATATAATTCTAGCGAAGGTTTTCAGTTTATTTATATCGTTTCTGTTGTCTTTTTGTTGATTCTGTTACTTCAGTTTGTCTGGCCAGGCGATACTTCTGCGGGGTCATACCCATATAATGGCGGAAAACCTGACCAAAATAACTTTGTGTCGGAAAACACAGATAACTGGCAATCTCAGCGATCGACCGGCCGGAATGCCTGAGCAGCCCGCAGGCTGTTTCGATTCGCTTGCGGCGAATGTATTCCTGAACACCGATACCCTCGCTGGCTGAAAATCGCCGGGATAAATATGATCGGTTAATATCAAGAACAGCTGCGATGTCATCGAGCCTGAGCGGCTTGTTCAAATGACTCTCAATATATGATTTGCAGGCTTCAATGTAAGACGCCCGGTTTCTCACCTGGCGCTGTCTGGCGACTGCTTCAGCAAATGAACGAAGCGCGGTCTGCAGCAACGCGAAAATGGCATTTTCACTGTCACAGTTTTCCAGTTTCTGCAAATAGAGGTCACTCATGGCATAAGCCATCTGCGGCTCGATTCCGCCGTCCATCGCCGCCCGGGTTGCCAGGGTTATCGCCGAACAGGCCAGATATTCATAATTTTTTATCTGCTTTCGGGCCACCCGCCCAGCCCGGCTGATCAGCGAGAGGTCCAAACTGCCAAGCATGCCCTGAACATTTCCGTCACGGATCGCATTGATCAGTTGTTTTTCCTGGCTGTAACTCAGATGCGAAATTTCATGTTCATTCTGATCGAGCCGATAGGTCAGCAGGTCACTCGTATCAATCTGTGCTGAAGTCGAATCCCCTGCGCCCTGCCTCATGAGATGCTCTTCAGTGACCATCTGGCCATTGAGTATCTGGTTCAGCAGAGCCAGAGTGGTCAGAAAATCAGGCAGTGTGGTCAGTGGATGATGCTGCTGATTCATCTCTGGGTCAAGCTCAGCGGGGCCGATCAGGAATGTTTGGCCACCCTGATCCGTGCAGGCGCCACTGATCGAAGTGCCATTACGAATCTCGAAGACCGGAAACTGCTCACGAGCAGCTCTTTCCGCCAGCATCCGCTGCTGAGGTGATGTTAAATCGTCCGCCAGACCAATGGGCAAGCGGCTAAGACGTCTCAAGCGATCGATTGCAAACAAGATGTTATCCATGATCGCATTCTAGCATCAGAAAACCCTCCGCGCTACTATACTAGTATTCAGAATTGATTTCTTGTACTTTTTCGTATATTATGGAATTGAATTCCATAATTTCGGGAAGAAGGTGTCGCTCAATGTACTTCCCAAGACATATTGAACCTGTTGTCGCACGAATATCCAGACGAAAGTCTGTGTTAGTTTTGACCGGTGCCCGTCAAGTCGGCAAATCAACCATGCTTAAGGATGTTTATCATAATATCAATTATGTGACATTGAACAGGCCGCTTGTTCGCGAAAGCGCTAAAGAAAATCCATCTTTATTTTTTGAGATAAATAAACCACCGGTCATTGTTGATGAAATTCAAAAGGCTGCTGAACTCTTTGATTATATCAAAGATATTGTTGATGAAAATAAAAAGAAAGGCCAGTTTTATCTGACTGGATCGCAAAGCTTGAAGTTAATGAAAAATGTCAGTGACAGCCTTGCCGGACGTGCTGGCATTATAAAAATGCTGGGTCTTTCAATCAGTGAACTTGCAGGTATCGATTACCGGACTCCTTTTTTACCGGTAATATCACATTTTGAAACGATGGATGAGCTGAAAACAGAATTTGATTATTTAAAAATGATTTCTGTGATTCATAAGGGTTTTTTCCCGGAGCTACATGAAACTGAAAGTGATTTGCATGATTGGTCTGATTACTATAGCTCATATTTCCAGACTTATATTGAAAAAGACATTAAAGACGTTTTGAAAATCCAAGATGAGTCAGCCTTTATTAAATTTGTCAAGGCGGTGGCATCGCTGACAGGTGAGATGCTCAATATGACAACCATCGCCGAAATGTGCGGTAAAGATGTTAAAACTGTGCGATCCTGGCTTTCAGTTTTAGAGTCAAGTGGCTTAGTTTTCTTGCTTGAGCCTTATTCAAATAATTATAGCAAACGCCTGGTCAAGACTCCAAAAATATATTTTCTGGATACTGGCTTCATTTGCTGGCTTTTGGGTTGGAACACGCCGGAACAGATGGTCAATGGAGCGATGTGGGGTCATATATTTGAAAGCTTCGTATTTGCAGAAATATTGAAAAGTTACTACAACGAAGGCATTGTGAAGCCTCTGCTTTTTTATTACCGCGATCTTGATAAAAACGAGATAGACTTGCTTATTTCAGAGGGTGATTTTCTATATCCGATTGAGATAAAAACGGCCAGTGATCCAACCAAGGCGATGGTTCGTAACTTTCGATGTCTTGAAGATATACCTTTTAAGAAGATCGGTACTGGTGCATTGATCTGTCTGGCTAAAGAACGTCTGCCGTTAATTGATAATGTCTGGATACTGCCCGCGCAAATGATTTAAGAGGAGGCGCTCATGAAAATCCTGCACACGTCTGACTGGCATCTTGGCCGTTCACTTTACAACCGCAAGCGTTATGACGAGTTCGCCGCATTTCTCGGCTGGCTGGCAGAAACGCTGCACAATGAGCAAATTGACACCTTGCTTGTGGCCGGTGATGTTTTTGACACCAGCACGCCATCCAACCGGGCGCAGGAACTTTATTACCAATTTCTCGGCCGCATTGCCGGGTCGCATTGCCGTCATGTGGTGATCATCGCCGGCAATCATGATTCGCCATCCTTCCTGGAAGCGCCCAAGGCACTCCTGAAGAACCTCAATGTCCATATCATCGGTGAAAAACCGTCCGATGCCGCCGATGAAGTTCTGGTTCTCAAAGATCGGAACGGCCGGCCTGCAGCGATCGTCTGTGCCATTCCTTACCTGCGGGACCGCGATCTGCGGACGGTTGAAGCCGGCGAATCGATCGAGGAAAAAGGCAGCAAACTTATCGACGGATTGCGCAGCCATTACGAAGAGGTTGTCAGCATTGCCCGGCAGATGAGAGCAGAAACCGGTGATATCCCGATGATCGCTACCGGTCATCTTTTCGCCGCCGGCGGGCAGACTGTCGATGGTGATGGTGTCCGTGAACTCTACGTAGGTACGCTCGCCCAGATCGGCGTCGATGCCTTTCCGCCAGACATTGATTATCTGGCGCTCGGTCACCTGCATGTACCGCAGAAATTAGGCGGTCAGGACCATCTGCGCTATTCGGGCTCGCCGCTGCCGATGGGTTTTGGCGAAGCCAATCATGAAAAGCAGGTTGTCATCGTAGATTTCAATGGGTGCACAATGTCAGTTTCAACACGGCCTGTCCCCTGCTTTCAGCCGCTGGCCAGAATCAATGGCTCGCTGTCCGAGATCATGGCCAAGATCGGCGAACTGCAAATGGCCGGCAGCAATGCCTGGCTGGAAATTGAGTATACCGGTACCGAAATCATCACCGATTTGCGTGAACAGGTTGACGCTGCGCTGTCTGGTTCAGCCATGGAATGTCAGCGAATCAAAAATCGGCGTGTGCTGGAAGGAGCGCTGGCTCGCGCTTTTGCTGAGGAAACCCTTGACGACCTTAACATTCAGGATGTTTTCTTACGATGCCTTGATCAGAACGAAATCAACGAAAAGGAACAGCCGGAACTGATCTCCGCCTATCAGGAAATTGTCCGTTCGATTGCTGAAACCGACCTTCATGCAGAATAAAAGGAGACAGGCTGATGAAAATAATCGAGCTTCGGCTACAAAATTTAAACTCCCTTTATGGTGACTGGTTCATCGATTTTACTGCACCAGATTACGTCAGCAATGGCATTTTCGCCATAACTGGGCCGACTGGTGCTGGCAAGTCAACGATCATGGACGCCATCTGTCTGGCCTTGTATGGAGCAACACCGCGGCTCGGCCGAATTACCGCCAGTGATAATCAGATCATGTCGCGGCAGACCGGAGAATGCCTGGCTGAAGTGACCTTTGAATCACAAGCCGGTCGTTTTCGCTGTGTCTGGAGTCAGCACCGTGCGCGCAAAAAGCCCGACGGCAAACTGGCGGAACCTCGCCATGAAATTTCTGACGCCATCAGCGGCCAAGTCATTGAAGCCCAGCGCCGTAACGTTCTGCGGGTGATCGAAGAAAAGACCGGCATGGATTTCGATCGTTTTACCCGTTCGATACTTCTGGCTCAAGGTGGTTTCGCGTCTTTTCTGCAGACTGCACCGGACGAACGGGCACCGGTCCTCGAACAAATCACAGGTACCGAGATTTACAGTGAGATTTCCAGGCGTGTCCACGAGAGGAGCCGCAGCGAGCTAGAGCTGCTCGGCCGGCTCCAAGCCGAGATAGCCGGCATCAAGATGCTGAATGGCGAAGAAACTGCTCTGCTGCATGATGAACTGGCCACGCTGTCAGCTGAGGAAAAACAGTTGTCGGAGCAGCTTCTGACCCTCCGGGCAGCCATCCATTGGCTGGACATGATTCATGGACTCCGGCGGGAGATCGCCGAACTGGATCAGGCCGAAGAAGCTGTCCGTCTGCAGCAGGACAAATTTCAATCTGACCGGGAACGCCTGAAGTTGGCCAGGCTGGCAGCAGATCTCGAAGGTGAATTCGCCAGTCTGGCCGCGCTGCGCCTGCAACAGGACAATGACTGCAAGGCACTGCAAACCTGCGTGGATCAGCAGCCGAAGCTTCGAGATAATCTCATCATGCTGGAAATACAGCATGCTACTGCCCGTGCAAACCTCCTGGCAGTCAAACTCGAGCAGCAAACGGCAGCACCTTTACTGATCAAAGTCAGAGCTTTGGATCAGCAGATTGATAGCCAGCAGCAGATGCTGAATAACAGCCGTGCAGAACTGAACCGGCAAACTAGAGAAATTACCTTAAAACGCTTCGAGTATAGTCAAGCGCTTGCTGTTTATCAATCTATGCAAAATGACCTGACCGGTATTCATAGCTATTTGTCTGACAATTCCTGCGATGAGATACTGGTCAGTGAAATGACTGGCATTTCCCGTCTGATCAGTCAGCTGGGGACTTGCCGTCAAGAGGTGCAGGATCGGTCTGGCGCACTGGCAGTTATTCAGAAAAATGAAAAGGAGTCCTTGCAGCAATTGGAAACTATTCAACATCAATTCCACGAACAGCAAGATCAACTCGCCAACTGTCAGCTCGCTTTACATGAAGCCAGTCAGGCACTTGAGAGTCATCTGGACGGCCGTTTGCTGCGTGAATACCGCCGTGATTATGAAATGTTGCTGCGCGAACAGACCTTCATCCGAAAAATCTACGATCTCGAAGCAGAACGTAAAAAACTGGTTGATGGCCAGGCTTGCCCGCTCTGTGGCGCAACCGGCCATCCCTTTGCTACAGGCAATGTTCCAGAACTGGAAGTGCATGAGCAAGCCATTGTCAAACTGAATTTATTTATCAGTCAAGCCGAACAGCTTGAAACAGATGTAAAA
>DMJC01000303.1 GCA_003451915.1 Clostridiales bacterium | reverse complement strand
GCCCTGATCCTGTCTGATAAAGCTGACGTTCACCGGTCGCGTGTGACCAATCGCGACCGCACGACCTTTGATATCCATGACCGCGTCAACTACGCTGCGACGCTGTCAAAGCTGGAAATCAATGCTGAAAATAAAACAGCAACCCTGACGCTTGAAATCGATACCAAGATGAGTGCCGTCATGGACTATTTTGAAATTTTCCTGATTCGGATGAAAATGTGCCGGAATGCAGCAGAATTTCTCGGCTTGCAGTTCCAGCTGCTGATTAATGGCAATCGTTTATTATAAAATAAAGGAATCTGGATACTTTTGTCGAATTAATTGGCAGGGGAGTCATTTATAATCTTGTCATCGCCATCTCGCCGTATCTTAGGCTGAACACAGAAAGAGGGACAACTATCAGCAATCTGATTCCTGAACAGGTGATTGAGGAAATCAAAGCCCGCAGTGAGCTGGTGGCTGTTGTCGAGCAGTATGTCCGTCTGGACAAGCGCAGTGGCAGCAACTACTTTGGCTTATGCCCTTTTCATTCTGAGGACACGCCTTCATTCAGTGTTTCGCCAGCCAAACAGATTTACTATTGCTTTGGCTGCCACAAGGGCGGTGATGTTGTCCATTTCATTATGGATATTGAAAAGTGCAGCTATCCGCAGGCTGTCCGACTGCTGGCCGAACGTTCGGGCGTTTCAATTCCAGAACCGGATGACGAGGAATACCGGCAACGCAGCGAACTGAACAAGCAGCTGCAGGCCATCAACCTTGAAGCTGCCCGTTATTTTTATCATACTTTGAACAGTGAAGCCGGCAGCATCTGCCGCCAGTACATGCAGCGCCGCGGCCTGCTGGTCTCGACCGCCCGCAAGTTCGGACTGGGTTATGCCGGTGACGACTGGGACGGATTATATCAGCATCTGCTGAGCAAAGGATTTGACGAGGACCTGCTTTCACGCTGCGGACTTTTCAGAAAAGGAAAAAACGGGCAATTCCACGACCTTTTTCGCAACCGGCTGATGTTCCCGATCATGGATGTCATGGGCCGGGTGGTCGCATTTGGCGGCCGTGTTCTGGATGATAGTCTGCCTAAATACATCAATTCGCCGGAAACCCCGGTTTACACCAAAGGCCGCCATCTTTTTGCCCTCAATCTGGCTAAAAGCAGCCACGAAAAACATCTGGTGATGGTCGAAGGGTATATGGATGCAATCGCCCTGCATCAAGCTGGCATTGATTGCACTGTTGCCTCACTCGGAACATCCTTGACTGAAAATCAGGCTCAATTATTGCGTAAATACACTGAATCTGTGATTATTGCCTACGATGCCGATGCCGCCGGCCAGGCTGCAGCGCTGCGCAGCCTGGATATCCTAGGGGCAAAGGGCATTAAAGTAACGGTTTTACAAGTGCCGGACGGCAAAGATCCTGATGAGTATATCCGCAAAAACGGGCCGGAACGTTTCCATGCCCTGCTGGAAAAGGCTCTGCCGCTGATTGATTTTAAATTGCTGGCCGCCAGACGCGCCCATACAACGGACAATCAGCTGGATCTTCTGGGCTATCAGGATGCAGCCTGCCATATTCTGGCTCGTGAAGACAATGCCATCGTCCGTGAGTTGTATGCTGTGAAACTGGCCGAAGAATTGAACGCAACTTCTGATACTGTGCTTCGCGAGATCGAACGTCGCCACCAGAATCCGGATGAGAGTCGTCAGAAGGATCAGCTGCGGCAAAAACTGGCGGCGCGAATTCCGCCAAAAGTATCAGAAATTAAGATGACTGATTCAAGTGTTCCAATTGCCAAAGAAGATATTATTCTTCTTTGCCTTTTAGCTTCTTATCCAGATTTATGGAATATGTTGATATCAAAACCGATTTCTGCAGATTTTCCTGAAGGATTGATGCAGGAAATTGCTGAATCTGCCATAGAATTATCAAGTCGAAAGCAACTCAATACTACTATGCTAATCAGTCTTGTCGAAAATAAATTTTATGGTAGCCAGCCCCTACTCCATTTATTTACTAGTTATAGTATGCAACTTGAAAACATCGTATGCAATCAAGATGTTAAAATAGTTTTTGAAGAAATACAAAAAAAACAACGTGCAAATCGACTTTCTTTTATCAAAAAACAACTTCAAAAAGAAATCGATAATACAACAGATGAAAAGAAAAAGTTAATATTAAAAGAAAAGCTTAAAGAAACTGATAAACAAAAAACTATTATAAAGAATGGTAATATTTACATTTAGGAGGATATGAAGCATGGCCACGGAAAAAAAGACAGGACTGCTGAGCGAACTGGTCAGCAAAGCCCGCGCAGCCAACAATCAGATTTCATACAAGGATGTCATGAGCGCGATTGAGTCATCAGACATCGACCTTGAACAGGCAGAGAAGATTTTTGACCGCCTGGAGGCGATGGGTGTTGAAGTCATACCTGACAATGCCGTTGAAGAAGATGTTCCGGTTGAAGCCGAGGTTGACCTTAACAATATCGATGGTGTCGGAGTGGATGATCCGGTAAGGATGTATCTGAAAGAGATCGGAAAAGTCCCGCTGCTGACAGCCGATGAAGAAAAAGAGCTCGCCCAGCGCATGCTCGATGGCGAAGAAGAGGCCAAGCACCGCCTTTGCGAAGCCAACCTGCGATTGGTCGTCAGCATCGCCAAACGTTATGTCGGCCGCGGCATGCAGTTTCTTGACTTGATTCAGGAGGGCAACCTCGGTTTAATCAAGGCAGTTGATAAATTTGACTATACCAAAGGCTACAAGTTCAGCACGTATGCCACTTGGTGGATTCGCCAGGCTATAACCCGGGCTATCGCTGATCAGGCCAGGACCATCCGCATACCCGTTCACATGGTTGAGACCATCAACAAGCTGATCCGCATCCAGCGCCAGCTGATTCAGGAGCTTGGCCGCGAGCCTGAAGCAGAAGAACTGGCGCAGGAAATGGGAATGACTGTCGATAAGGTCCGAGAGATCATGAAGATTTCCCAGGAGCCGGTCTCTCTCGAAAAACCGATCGGCGAAGAGGAAGACAGCCATCTCGGCGATTTTATCCCCGACGATGATGCCCCGTCTCCGGCTGACCAGGCCGCTTTTACACTGCTCAAAGAGCAATTGCTCGAAGTTCTCAAAGGATTGACGCCGCGTGAGGAAAAAGTCCTGCGCCTGCGCTTTGGACTTGACGATGGCCGCACACGTACACTGGAAGAGGTTGGCAAAGAGTTTAATGTCACCCGTGAGCGGATTCGCCAGATCGAAGCCAAAGCTTTACGTAAAATGAGACACCCCAGCCGCAGTAAGAAGCTCAAGGATTACCTCGATTAACATCGGAGCAGTTTGATCAGTTCGGGAGGAGTTGATAGCCTTGCCCGAGAACCTGAGAAATTTGTTCGTGCAGCTTCAGTCCATCGCCGCAGAAAACAACTGCTGTCTGGCGATGGCCGAGTTTATGGCTGTAATTGAATCTGCCGGCCTTGATCCGTCTTTGTCTGATCAACTGCTCAAACTTCTGAATAAGGCCGGTATCGAATTATTGGATGACTGTGATGAAATCGATTCTTTACACAGCCTGCACGAAGACCTGTCAGAGAACGCCACCCCGGGAACTGAGTTTCCAGGCGGCATTGCAATGGACGATTCGATTCGCCTTTATCTGCGGGAAATCGGTTTTTATCCATTGCTGACTCCGGCGCAGGAGCGAGAGCTGGCCCGGCGCATCGAAAACGGCGACGAGAAGGCTAAATGCGAACTTTGTGAAGCCAATTTACGCCTGGTTGTCAGCATTGCCAAGCGCTATAGTGGAAAAGGCCTGCCTTTTCTCGACCTAATCCAGGAAGGCAATCTCGGACTGATGCGGGCTGTCGAAAAATTTGATGAATCGCGTGGATTCAAATTCAGTACGTATGCAACTTGGTGGATCCGGCAGTCCATAACCCGCGCCATTGCCGATCAGAGCAGGATGATCCGTGTGCCGGTTCATATGGTCGAAAATATCAATCGGCTCATTCATCTGCAGCGGCGACTGCAGCAGGAACAAGGCCACGAGCTGAATGAAGAGGAGCTGGCACGCCTGTCAGATGTGCCGATCGACAAAATCCGTCAGATCCGCCAGGCAACTCATGAAATGGTTTCAATCGACAAACCGGTCGGAGAGGAGGAGGACAGCCCGCTTGGCGATTTTATCCAGGACCCCGATGCTGTATCACCGGCAACCCTGGTTGAATATGCTTTGCTGCGAGAACAGCTGCAGAATCTCATTCATCTGCTGCAGCCGCGCGAAGAAGCCATCATCCGGCTCCGTTTCGGCCTGGATGATGGACGGCCGCAAACATTGGAAGAGGTTGGCCATAAATTCAAGGTCACCCGCGAACGAATTCGCCAGATCGAAGCCAAAGCACTCCGTAAACTGCGCCAGAGTGGAACCTGTCAACATATTCGCGATGCAATTGACTGATCCCGTTAAATATGATCGTTTGTCTCACCGGCTGGCATCAGTTGCCAGACTTGTACCACCATGCAAAAGGCTGATTGATATTGGAACCGACCATGCCTTGCTGCCGATTGAACTGATCAGGCTTCAAAGATGCCAGCAGGCGATCGCCGCCGATATCAGGCCAGGCCCTTTGGCTGCTGCTCAACGAAATATCACCGCAGCTGGATTAGCAGGGAAAATTGAAACCTGCCTGAGCAACGGCCTGACCAATATTGATCTCCACTACGATGATGCTGTGGTTATAGCCGGTCTGGGCGGTTATGAAATGATGGATATTCTGGGTTCTCAACCACGAAAATGTCAGGCAATCATTCTGCAGCCGATGAAATCGACACCCGAACTCCGGTATTGGCTTAGCAGGAACGGCTATCTGATCACGGACGAAGATCTTGCCATTGAGGTTCACCGATCTTACACGGTCATCCGATGTCAATATGATGGAGAACCTTATGAAATGAATCCCCTGCAGGTGCAGATCGGTCCGGTTTTATCCGAAAAGAAACCAGATGGATTCGTCAGTTATATAGAGCGGCAAATTCATCGGATCGAAAAACAAAAGCGCGGTGAACCGCGATTGAGCACAGTTTTAGATCAGCTTATCACTATGCGCAATCAAATCAGGAGGGATGTTGATGACTGAACAACGAATCTGTACCGTACGCGAGGTCTGGCAGGCGCTCGATCAGCTGGCCCCGCCGGCATTGGCCGCTGAATGGGATACTGCCATCGGCCTGGAGGTCGGCAGCCCGGATGCTCGAGTCAGCAAAGCCATGATTGCCCTGGATGTCACTGCTGATGTTATTGCCAAATCACAAGCTACTGACTGTCAGCTGATTATTTGCCATCATCCGCTTATTTTCACACCTCTGGTGACCCTTCGTCAGGACATCCCTGAACAAAGCCTGATTACCAGCCTGGTGCAGAAAGGGATCAGCCTGTTGGCCGCCCACACCAATCTGGATGCAGCCCCCGGTGGTGTGGCTGATTGTCTGGCCGACATCTTCGGATTGGAACAAGATTGCCGTCAACAAGCCGGCCCATATGGCCGATTTGGTCTTCTGCGGCAGCCCGTGAGTCTCAGGACTTTACTGCATATGACACGTG
>DMJC01000047.1 GCA_003451915.1 Clostridiales bacterium | reverse complement strand
GCCTGCATCCTGCAGGGCGTCGACAGCCTTTTTGAAGTCGATACAATCCGGGCAATCCTCAACCATGTCTGCCAGATTGCCAAGGTCGAGTACGGCCGGAACGAAAAAACCGACATCGCAATCCGGGTCATCACCGACCACATCCGCAGCACGGTCATGATGGTCAGTGACGGCATCGTGCCGTCCAACGAAGGCCGCGGTTATGTCCTGCGCCGGCTGCTGCGCCGGGCAGCCCGTTTTGGCCGCATGCTCGGCATCGAGGGTTCTTTCCTCCATGATGTGGCGCAGGTTGTCATTCGCGAATCCGCCCAGGCTTATCCGGAGCTGCTTGAACGCCGGGAACACCTGACCAGGATTATCCGCATTGAAGAAGAACGTTTTGACGAAACCATCCAGCAAGGATCAGCCATCCTTGAAGGCTACCTGGCCACTGCCCGGGCCGAAGGCCGCAGCTGGCTCAACGGCACCGAGGTTTTCCGGCTGCATGACACCTATGGTTTTCCGCTTGACCTGACCCGCGAAATCGCTGCCGAACAAGGCATCGAAATTGACGAGGATGGTTTCCGGCTGGAAATGAACCGTCAGAAAGATATGGCCCGCAAGGCGTTGCGCGACAAAGCGGGATCAGCCTGGAGCCAGGCATCCCTGCCGGATGGTATTGACCGGACAAAAGCGACGCCATTTACAGGTTATGAAAAGCTTGAAGATCAGGCAAAGATCCTGGCAATCCTGGTCAGCGGCGCTGACAACGAGATTCTGTTGGCCGAAGATGCCGAAGCCGGCCAGATGGTCCGCCTGATCACCAGCCAGACGCCGTTTTATGCTGCTTCGGGCGGCCAGACCGGGGATATCGGCCTGATTACCACGGACAATAGCCGCCTGACTGTTCAGGATACAACCAAAACACCTGACGGCATCATTTTACATTGCGCGATTGTTGAAGAAGGCGGCCTGAGTGTCGGCGACAGCGCTACTCTGCAGGTCGACGCTGCCAACCGCCTGGCCACCGCACGCAACCATACAACCACCCATCTGCTGCACAAAGCTTTGCGCCTAGTGCTCGGCGAGCATGTCACCCAGGCAGGCTCAGCGGTGTCCGGCGATCGCCTGCGTTTCGATTTCAACCATTATCAGCCGATGACCGCCGAGGAAAAAGCCCAGGTTGAACAGCTGGTTAACGAGGCCATTCTGCGCAACATGCCAGTCGAAACCCGGGTGATGTCGCTGGATGAGGCGCGCGCAACAGGCGCCATGGCGCTTTTTGATGAAAAATACGGTGATGCGGTTCGCGTGGTCAGTGTCGGTGATTTCAGCCGTGAGTTGTGCGGCGGCACTCATCTGCACCAGTCATCGGAAGCTTGCCTGTTCCGCCTGCTCTCCGAAGGTGGCGTTGCCGCCGGCGTCCGACGCATTGAAGGCGTCACCGGCCAGGCTGCCTGGCAGACCGTCCGTGCTCAGGACGAGCTGATCCATGAAACTGCCAGCCTGCTCAAGACGCAGACACAGGATTTGCCGGCTAAAATCGGTCAGCTGATCGATCATACTCGCCAGCTGGAAAAAGAACTTGAAGCCGAACATACACGGCAGACTGCCGAGGCGGCTGGCCGCCTGGCTTGCAATGCTGAGCAAATCAATGGCATCCGCCTGCTGGCAGCCGAAATCATTGTGGCAGACGCCGATCAGCTGCGTGAAGCTGCTGACCGTATCCGCGAACAGATTAAACCCGGCGTTGTTATTTTAGCCACCCGGAGCCAGGACAAAGTAGCCCTGGTTGCCATGGCTTCGCCGGAAGCAATTAAAAAAGGCATTCACGCCGGCAATCTGGTTAGAGAAGCAGCCCGCATAACCGGTGGCGGCGGTGGCGGCCGTCCGGACATGGCTCAGGCCGGCGGCCGTGATCCGCAGAAGATCGGTGAAGCGCTGCAGGCAGCGAAAAATTTGGCAAAAAGCCTGTTAAATGATGAATGAAGGATGAAAAATGAAGGATGAAGAATGAAGAATGAAAGATGAAGGATGACATCAATCATTTTTCATCAAACATTTTTCATCCTTCATTCTTCATCTTTCATCCTTCATTCTTCATCTTTCATCCTTCATCTTTCATCCTTCACCTTTCACCTTTCACTTTTCACCAAAAAATCTGCTCCGCAGATTTTTTACAACCGGAGGTTTTTTATGAAAGACTGTATTTTTTGCAAAATCATTGCTGGAGAGATTCCCTCGGCAATGGTTTATCAGGATGATGACGTTGTTGCTTTCAACGATCTGCATCCGGTTGCCCGTGTTCATGTTTTGATCGTCCCTCGCCATCATTCAGGTGACATCCTGGAATTGGCTGATTCGGACCAAGGCCGGGATGACATGGCTGCTGTGCTGAAAGCTGCTGCTCAGGTTGCCAGAATAACAGGCCTTGCCCCGACCGGCTTCCGTTTGATCAACAATTGTGGTCATGATGGCGGTCAGACCATCCGCCACACCCATTTCCACCTGATCGGCGGCCGGCACTTCGGAGAGAAACTGCTTTAAGGGCCGAAACAAGCCCATAAGGCTTGGGAAAAGCCCTTGTCAGGCATTTGCAGTTCGTTTGAAAAGTGTTGACGTAAGCCGCGGATAGCTAGTATAATATGGCATGGTATCGCCTGGCCTTGTCAGGTCTGCCGTTCGGCGAACAGCCACAGTCATCGCCACGAGGGGAGGGAAAAAGATGTCAGAAGTCAGAGTCAAAGAAAACGAATCCCTTGACAGTGCATTGAGACGATTCAAGCGTTCTTGTGCCCGGTCCGGTGTTCTTGCGGAAGTTCGCAAGCGTGAGCATTATGAGAAGCCCAGTGTCAGACGTAAAAAGAAGTCCGAGGCTGCCAGGAAAAGGAAACACTGATAAACATGAACATGAAAGAGCGTCTGTTGGATGACCTCAAAACCGCCATGCGTAACAAGGACATCCTGCGCAAGGATCTGTTACAGATTATCAGGGCTGGTGTTCTGCAGGTCGAGAAAGATTCCAGAATAGAACTCGACGAGGCCGGCATAGCCGAGGTCCTGGCCAAAGAATACAAAAAGCGCGCTGAAACGGTTCAGGAACTCGCTGGCAGCAATCGCCAGGATATGATTGACAAGAATCGCGCTGAGATGGCTATCATCGAAGAGTATCTGCCCAAGCAGCTTTCTGAGGCTGAGATTGAGGATCTGGTCCGCCAGGCCATCAGCCGTTCGGGAGCCCAGTCAGCCAGAGACATGGGCCAGGTCATGAAAATCCTGATGCCGGATGTCAAGGGGCGAGCTGACGGCAAACTGGTCAATCAGATTGTCAAACGCTTGCTGGACTGAGGTTCAATCGAACAAAAAAGATTCGCCAAACGGGGAGCTCGATGTCGGTGTACGGCAATCGGGCTCTCATTTTATCCATTAAGGTGACAGGGAAAGGAGGCGCGGCTGAGCATGGCCCTGCTGATGCGCAAAGAATGGCGTTTGAATGCTGCTGTACCGCAGGCTGGAACGCTGGCTGAGCGGATTCTGCACAGCCGCGGCCTTTTTGAACCGGCTCAGGTGTCGGCCTTTCTCAATCCGTCACTCGACTTTCTTCACGACCCGTTTCTGCTGCCGGACATGGATCAGGCCTGCGCAGTGATCATCGAGGCTATCAATTCCCATGAGACCTTGTTCATTCATGGCGATTATGATGTTGACGGCATTACAGCTACAGCTTTGTTGTCCCGCTTTTTACGTCGCATCGGCGTTCCTTGCCGTGAGGTTATTCCTGACCGCATGACCGATGGCTATGGTTTGACGTCTGCCGGCGCAGCCCGGATTCTGGCTGAGGGCGGCCGTTTTTTGGTCACTGTCGACTGTGGCATTGCCAGTCTTGAGGAAATCAGCCAGCTCCGGCAGGCCGGCGTCCGTGTCATTGTGACCGATCACCATGAGTGCCAGCCGACCTTGCCACCCGCCGAAGCAGTCGTTAACCCGAAACGATCGGACAGCAGTTATCCGTTCCGCGGTCTGGCCGGAGTCGGCGTTGCCTTGAAACTGATTCAGGCGATCAGTATTCGGATGAATCTGGGTGATCTCTGGCAGGCCGACCTGGAACTGGCTGCCCTGGGCACAGTTGCCGATGTTGTGCCGCTGCTCGGTGAGAACCGCATGATCGTCAGCACCGGCTTAGCCAGAATTTCTAAAAAACAGCAATGCGGATTGGCCGCCCTGATTGAAGCGGTTGGCCTGTCCGAAAAAACTGTCACGGCTCAGACCTTGGGATATGTTTTGGCTCCGCGAATCAATGCAGCTGGCCGGCTGGGTAATGCGTCAGTTGCTCTGGATCTGCTGCTGACAGAAGACCCGGCTGTGGCGGCAGTCGCTGCGGCCAGCCTGAGTGATCTCAACCGCCGCCGGCAGGAAATGGAAATATCGATCATGGCCGAGGCCATTCAGGATATTGATAACAATTTTGATTTTACCGGCAGCGATCTGATCGTTGTAGCCCGCGAGAACTGGCACCATGGTGTGATCGGCATTGTTGCGGCCCGCCTGGCTGAGCAGTATTGCCGGCCGGTGATCGTCATGACTGGTGAGGATGGTGTGTACCGCGGTTCGTGCCGGACCTGGGGCGATTATGATATTCTGGCGGCGATCAGTGCTGCGTCACAATACACGGTCAAATTCGGCGGCCATCGCAAGGCCGCTGGCCTGGTCGTCAAAGAAGACGAGCTGGCTGATTTTATTCAGGCGATTAACGAACATGCGCGAAAAACTCTGCAGCCGGAGCAGCTGCGACCGACCTTGCAGGCTGATCTTGAGGTCAGCCCGGCCGAGCTGACCGTTGCCAATGCCTTGGCATTGCAGCAGCTGGCGCCTTTTGGCGAGGACAATCCTCAGCCGCAGCTGATTTGCCGGAAATTGCCGCTGTCATCCGTCCGCCTGACTGGCAATGGCCGCCACCTGAAACTTCAGCTGTCGGCACCTGACCGCCAGAATCAACTGGATGCGATCGCATTTGGACTCGGTGAAGCCGATGATCTTTTTGCACAGGGCGACGCTGTCGATATTCTTTTTTCGCTTGACCTTAATGAGTGGATGGGCAGGGCGACGGTACAGCTGACTGTCCGGGACATCCGGCACAGCGATTGCCAGGACGAATTGCTTGACCGCCCCTGGCTGGCTGAAGAAGCCTATGGCCACTGCACAGACCTGAAACCGCTGATGAATCAGTTTCGGGTACCGCTTCAGGCATTAAAACCCAGTCATAACGAATACAAAGCAGTCTATCAGTTTATCAAAGCCCGCTATGGCGAACAGCCGCTTATCGCAGATTTGTCGTTGCTGTCACGCCGGGTTGCCCGCAGCTATGGCTTTAATCTCAACGGATTCCGTCTGGCCAGGATATTGACCGTTTTTGAAGAAACCGGCTTGCTCAGTTTGCAGCGGCTGGGTGCTGACCGCGTACGCCTGGCCCTGCTGCCGGCTGCCAATCGTGTTCGGCTGGAAGATTCACCAACCTATCAGCGCCTGCAGGCAGAGGAGGAATCACCATGACCGAAGCCATCCGCAACAGTCCGATTTTACAGACGATCATCCAGCGATATATCGCTTACACCGGTGCGGCTAATGCCGATGAAATCATCAAGGCTTATGATTATGCGCTGGCTGCGCACGCTGAACAGCGGCGGGCGACCGGAGAGCCTTATATTATTCATCCTCTGGCAGTTGCTGAGATCCTGACTGAACTCGAAGTTGACCGCGACACCCTGATGGCAGCCTTGCTGCACGACACCGTCGAAGACACCAGCAAGACGATCGAAGATATCAAAGCAGAATTCGGCGAGGATATTGCTAATCTTGTTGATGGCGTCACCAAACTGAGCAGAATTCCCTACTCATCAAAAGAGGAAATCCAGGCTGAGAACTTCCGGAAAATGTTTCTGGCCATGGCCAAGGATATTCGTGTCGTGCTGATCAAACTGGCTGACCGCTTGCATAACATGCGGACCATGCGCCATATGAGTCCTGACAAGCAGCAGGAAAAGGCGCGTGAAACACTGGATATTTATGCACCGCTGGCGCACCGGCTGGGAATTTATAAAATCAAGTGGGAGCTCGAAGACCTTTGCCTGCGCTACATCGACCGCGACGCTTATTACGAACTGGTCGGCTCGATATCACAAAAACGTTCGGAACGCGAGAAATATCTCGAAGAGATCGTAGTCCAGCTGCAGACTAAAATCCGCGAAATGGGTATCAAAGCAGAAATTGAAGGCCGGCCCAAGCATTTTTACAGTATTTACCGCAAAATGGAAATGCAGGATAAGAGCCTCGACCAGATCTATGACCTGTTTGCAACCCGGATCATCGTCGATACAGTTGCCGACTGCTATGCCGTGCTCGGCCTGGTCCATGAGCTGTACAAACCGATGCCCGGCCGCTTCAAAGACTACATTGCCATGCCCAAACCCAATATGTATCAGTCGCTGCACACAACCGTGATCGGCCCGAAAGGCATTCCGTTCGAGGTTCAGATCCGGACCTTTGCCATGCATCGCACGGCTGAATATGGTATCGCCGCTCACTGGCGCTACAAAGAAGGCATCCAGACAGCCAGCAATGACGGTATTGAAGGCAAACTGAACTGGCTGCGCCAACTGCTCGAGTGGCAGAAAGACATGCGCGATGCCGGCGAATTCATGGAGTCTTTGAAAAGCGGCCTGGTGGCCGATGAGGTATTCGTCTTCACGCCCAAAGGCGAGGTCCGCTCGTTGCCGGCCGGTTCTGTGCCCATCGACTTTGCCTACAACATACACAGTGGCATCGGCAACCGCATGTATGGCGCCAAGGTCAACGGGCGGATCGTGCCATTGACTTATGAACTGAAAAACGGGGATATCGTTGAAATCCTCACATCGGAAAAAGTACACGGTCCCAGCCGCGACTGGCTGAAAATCGTCAAGAGCGCATCAGCCCGCACTAAAATCAGCCAGTGGTTCAAAAAGGAGATGCGGGAAGAAAACGTCATTCGCGGCAAGGAAATTGTTGAGCGCGAAATCCGCAAGACAGGCTTTACGCCAGCCCAGTTGCTGAAAACCGATTATCTCGAACCGATTTTCCGCCGGCACACGCTCAATTCTGTCGATGATCTCTATGCTGCGATCGGCTATGGCGGCATTTCGGCCGGCAAGATCATACCGCGTCTGCGGGATGAATATATCCGCTGCCTGCCCGAGGAGGAACGGCTGAAACTCGGTTACCGCATCAGCCCGACCGGCCAGCTGGTTTACAGTCCGCAAATTTCCAGCCTGTCACCCGAAGATGCAGCCCAGATGCTGCCGAAGTCGACCAAAACCAAGCCTGCCTCTCGGGCTGATCAGGGGATTATCGTTAAAGGTATTGAAAACTGTCTGGTCAAACTTTCCCGCTGTTGCAGCCCGGTGCCCGGAGATCCTATCATCGGCTATGTGACCCGCGGTAAAGGTGTCGCTGTCCATCGCACAGACTGCAGCAATATCCGGCATCTGATGTCAGCAGCGGCCGGTTCGGCAGACAATGCTGAAAGAGCTTCACGCCTGATCGATGTCGCCTGGGCCAAAGAAGAAACCGGGTCTTCTTATCAAGTAGAATTAAAAATACTGGCTCGTGACCGCCGACACTTACTGGCTGAAATTTCCAATGCCATTGCTGACGAAAAGGTGTCAATCCTGTCGGGCCAGATCACAGCGATGAAAGATGTCACGGCAACCTTGATCATGACCATTGAGGTCAACAGTCAGAATCAGTACGATCGGGTCCTTGGCCGGATCAAAGCTGTCAAAGATGTTATCGATGTCCGCCGGGGCCATTGATAATCGCCGATTATTACAAATCAGTATAAAAAAGTTGCAACATGCTTTTTCAATCTGTTATAGAATGAAACAGTAAATGCTGGAGGTGACTCTTGTGACGCCGGTTGACCTGAAAGAGCAGCAGCGGGGGATTAATTTGAAAAAGGCTGTACAAGCTTGCGATAGCTATAGCCGCTCTTGTGGCGTGCCCTGCCGGGTCATTGATCCGATGGGCGAAACACTGCACCTCGCGGTCTCACGTCAGGATCAGGCTCATATCTGTGAATTGGCCGGCGCTGTTTTACCCGGCGGATCACGCGAAGATAGGGGCGTATCAAGGATTTGCGCTAATTCACACCTCTACGGCTGTTACCAGGCTGAACGTTTCGGCGACCAGTACATCTATTTCTGCCCCCTTGGCCTGACGCACTGGGCAGCACCGATCATGCTCGACAACAACGTTGTCGGCGCACTGCTGGGCGGCCCTGTCCTCATGGTTGACCCAGAAGATTTTCTCATCGAAGAACTGGTTTCTAAAAATGGCATTCATGCAGATTTTTTACCGGAACTGCGGCGTCAGATCAACAGTGTGCCTGTCATTGAAACCGCGCAGGTCAACGCACTCAGCGAATTGTTG
>DMJC01000294.1 GCA_003451915.1 Clostridiales bacterium | reverse complement strand
GATGATGTTCAGGTCCTTATCCACGATGACTGGATTGACAAAGCCGAATTCCCGGAGGGATGCTCGAAGCTGCAGGATTTGTTCCTTGCTGTGAGTCCGGGCATTCCGGGCGTATGGTACAAGGCGGTCGACATTGACCTGTTCCAAGCGTTCAGTTACTTGCATTTTTCGACACCACCTTCATAAGACCCTTTTGCGCACCGGCTAGATCACCGGCCAACGCTTGCCCACGTAGAGTTTTTATCTGTTGTTTCGTCAGTCGATAATGTTTCAAGCTTCCGATGAAGCGATCAATCTCTTGGATATGCATACCTTCCTCCTTCTTTTTTACTGGTCTATTTTCTTCGGCCCGACAAGAGGGCTTCCATGATGTCGTCCTGAGGATTGCCCACGAACGCGGTCGTGCAGTTTTGCTTGACGATATCGAAGATCTCGTACCACAAAAGGTTTGCTTGCTTTTGAAACGACTGACTCATCTGCACGAACGGGCTGGTGATCGCACCACCTGTCGTGGGGTGTTTGCCAAGCAGGCCGTAAAGACTGATAGCTTCCTCGCATTGAATGTATCGGGTAAAAGCCTGCGCATAGGCTTCGATCAGGCGTGGGTTTAGGAACCGCTCACAGCCTCGTTCCTTCAGCCAGTGCCAGGTTTCTTTATAGAGCACATCTGCACCCAGCGGTTTTCCATCCTTTTGTCTGGCGCTGAGGTACTCACTTGGCGCGGGCATGTCAGCACCATCAAGATCCGGACCGCTATCGAGGTCCTCGGCATCGAGCATATTGCCGGGTTTCAGGTCCGCGGGTTCCAGGATCTTAGCGGACTTACCGCGAGTAATCTTGTCCGCAAGCGGCAGCGGTTTATCACCAGCCCGGACGCGTCTGCCGCCCCTGTTTGTTCCGTCTTTTGCCACACGGCAGTACCTCCTTTTCACTGGATTGGGTTAATCCCCCGTTTGAATCGTCATTTTTTCGTACGTGACCCAACGGCCGGTCACCAGTGAACAGGTCACAGAGATTTGACCGGCCCCTACCGTCAGCCCCAGCGGCCACCTTCACGTGCTGTGATCTCTGAGTGGCACGGTGTACATAGACTCATGAGATTGCCTGGCTCATTCATTCCACCCTGCGATAAAGGCTTGATGTGATGAACCTCGCGAGCCGGTGTGATCTTGCCAGCCTTCTTGCACTGCTCGCAAAGTGGATGCTCAGCTAATTGCTGGTCACGTATACGTCGCCACGATCGGCCGTAGCGTTTTTTCTTTGCCGGGTCACGATCGTATCGCTCATATCGTTGCGATTCTTTCTTGGCATGTGCTTCACAAAATCGTTCAGTTGTCAGGTTAGGACAACCGGGATGCGAGCATGGACGCTTGGGCTTTATGGGCATCATGATCACCTCGATAGCAATGAAAAAGCCCTCGCGGTTTTCCGAGAGAGCTTCGTGAATTCTATTTTACTGAGCTTATCATATCAAACAAATTCGTCTGACAAACAGTGACATTTACTGCCATGTTTGTAAGCTGACCTGTTTATAAGCTGTACTCTCACAACAATGACATGATGCCCGATAATAAACTAAGTGCGCCGAGGGTATAAAATCAATTTGAGTTATATCCGAACTTACGTGTTGCTAGTGTTTCTTTCCACCAGGCTTCGCGTTGGAGTATAAAGTCCTTGTCAGTGCGCGAGTTATAGTTCTCAAGAATTGCATACTGAAAATGCTTCTTCACATAGTCAAAGCCCAGCTTTGTAACCAGATCGCGAAGTTCAATATTGCCTCCATGCCCATTTTCAGTATATCTTCGCCACCGCTGTAAAAGCATACCATTATCACCGTATGCTGATCCTACATAATGTTTGCCTTCGTATAAATCAGTAATCAGATACACAGCTTTTTGATTTTCGAGTGCAGCAACCCAGTCGCGTTTGTTCTTTACAATTATCGTTTCCAACTGTGAAAAAGAGAGCCGTATCTTGTCATATCCCGGAAAATCCTCACCATCATACACTGAAGGCAGAATCTGCTGAACCTCAAGCTTATCAAGGATATTTTTCATATTTACACATTGAGTTTGATGTGATTTCTTGTATTTAATAATTACGCGTCCGTAATAGGATTTATACTGATCGAGTTCTTTGCCAACGTAGTTGATTCCACTTGTGATGCCTAACTCTCCAATTATTTGTTTTATTGTGGTCATTAACCAGGAGTCAGATGCAATTCTTAGAAAACAAATCGCGTTTTGTCCGACTTTGAAATACCGCTGTTTAGTCCGCCACAACAGCCAATCGGTATTGATTCTCTCAGGATCCTTTTGGTATTCATCCATCGGATCTTTTTCGCCATTCCATTGATTGAACCGAATCTTTGTTTTTGAAAGCGTGTCATCATCTAGACGCAATAGATCGTTTAAAAGTATCGTCAAGTTCATCACCACCAAAGGCCATTAATAAATCATTGGTATAATTTTACCACACGATCCTAGATCATAAAGAAGTTCAAATAATCACCGCAGTGGCAAATAAAAAGCCCTCGCGATTCTCCGTAAAGGCTTCTCGAAATCTATTATATTGTGTTTATCATATCAAATGAGTTCTTATGATAAATACCAACATTTACTGCCATGATCCATCAAGTGGAATGCTCTCAACGGCTTCATCGTGAATCCGATAGACATGCCGCACATTGTAGCCCATGTCCACAGCGATCTGTTCCCAGGTTTTGAAGCATAGGTAGCGCAGTTCCAGAATTGTCTGGTACTCGGTATTTGCAACGGCCTTGATGGCTCTGACGATGTCGCGCTTAAGGTCCACCAAAGCGTCAATATCGCGATTGATCTCGGCCTGCAGATCAACGATCTTCTCCACAGCATCGGCCATGGTTGAAATGCCGCGATTCGGATTGCGTGGCATATCCGAAAGTGTCGTGGTGCATTTGGTCGCCAGATCATTGAGAGCAGTAACCTGAGCCAACTTGCTGTTGATGCGTTGGTCAAGGCGGTAGGCTTGAGATAGATATTCTTTTTTCGTCATATCACGCCACCTCCTGGCTCAATTTTCGGATCAGCATTTCAGGATTGATGTCAGTCAAAAAGCTGAACCAACCGGATCGGAAGAACCGCTCAAGCGCTGCCTTATCCTCACGATAAATCAATTTTTCAGGATGCCGAAAGCATCTAGAGAGGGTTTTACGGTAATCTTTAACTGCCTGCAGGATAATGGCATTGATCAGATTCTCAAAAGGATTCATATCGTACCTCCGATTTTTTGGTCACTCGGATTGGCACGGATTGTCGTA
>DMJC01000269.1 GCA_003451915.1 Clostridiales bacterium | reverse complement strand
TCGTGGGCGATGAACAGGTAGGTCAGACCCATTTTCTGCTGCAATGATTCCAGCATGTTGATGATCTGAGCTTGAATTGAGACATCGAGGGCAGAAACCGGCTCATCGCAGACGATGAATTCGGGCTGCACAGCCAGCGCACGGGCGATGCCGATACGCTGACGCTGGCCGCCGGAAAACTCGTGCGGGTAGCGTGAAGCATGTTCATTATTGAGGCCGACCTGGTTCAGCAGTTCAAAAATCCGTTCCTTGCGCTCTTGCTTGGTTTGCGCCAGCTGATGGATATCAATCGGTTCTCCGATGATATCGCCTACGGTCAGACGCGGATTGAGCGATGCATAAGGATCCTGGAAGATATACTGCATCTTGCGGCGGTATGGCTTGATATCAGCTGTCGTGATATCCTTGCCTGCGTAGATGATTGTACCGGCTGTCGGCTCATAGAGGCGCAGAATGGTGCGGCCGGCGGTTGTTTTACCGCTGCCTGACTCACCGACGAGACCCAGCGTTTCACCTTTAAGTATATCAAACGTGACGTCATCAACAGCGCGGCAGATATTGTGGCCTGCCCGCTCGCCTTTGACGTGGAAGTATTTTTTTAAATTTTTGATCTCAAGCAGTTTATCCAACTTTGTCACGTTCCTTTGCGATTGATCTGCTGCGTTTCGTAATGAAGCCAGCAAGCAGAATAATGTCCTTCTTCGATTTCAAAGAACGGCGGTTTCTCACTTAGGCAGATTTTGCGGCATTCTTCACAGCGAGGCGCGAACGGACAGCCGGCGGGCGGATGCATCAAATCCACAGGTGAGCCTTCGATCGGCTGCAAGGTTTCCTTGCCTGCACGGTCCATTTTGGGCAGAGACTTGATCAGGCCGAGTGTATATTGATGCCCCGGATTGGCGAACAGTTTGTCGATCGGGCCGTGCTCCATGATCTCGCCGCCATACATGATGATCACCTTGTCGCAGATGTCGGCAACAATCCCCAGGTCATGGGTTATCATCACGACGCTCATTTTTGAACTTGTCTTGAGTTCCTTGATGATTTCGAGAATCTGGGCTTGAATGGTCACATCAAGCGCAGTGGTCGGTTCATCGGCGATCAGCAGTTTCGGCTCGCAGGCCAGGGCCATCGAAATCATGGCGCGCTGACGCATACCGCCGGAAAACTCAAAGGGATATTGCTTCAGGCGGCGCAGCGGATTCGGAATGCCGACAGAACTCAATAATTTGAGCGATCGCTGCAGCGCAGCTTGACGATCCATTTTCAGATGCAGTTTCAGGGGTTCGCGTAATTGATTGCCGATGGTATATACAGGATTAAGCGAAGTCATCGGGTCCTGAAAAATCATGGCAATCTTGTTGCCGCGGATCTTGCGCATCTCTTTTTCTGACAGGCTCAGCAAATCCTGGCCGTCAAACTTGATTGAACCGCCGATCACTTTGCCGGGGGACTGCAAAAGCCGCATGATGGCGTAAACCGAAACAGATTTGCCGCTGCCTGATTCGCCGACGATGCCCAGGGCCTCACCTTCGTCGAGAAACCAGGAAATGCCGCGGACGGCTTTGACCTCACCGCCGGGGGTGAAAAATGACACCCGCAGATTCTCTATGTCAATTAAATGCTTGCTTTCCAAAGGTTGCACCTCTTACTTCTTCATTCTCGGATCCAGCACATCGCGCAGCGAATCACCAACAGTGTTGAACGCCAGGATGATCAGGGCGATGATCAGGGCCGGAAATAAAACGCGGGTCGGATAAGTGTAGACGCCATTTAAAGCATCCGTGACCATTGAGCCCAGGGAGGCCAGCGGGGCAGAAATACCAAGGCCGATGAAACTCAGGAAAGATTCGGTGAAAATGGCGGCAGGAATCTGCAGGGTGGCTGTCACGATGATCGGACCGATGCAGTTGGGCAGAATATGGCGGCGGATGATGCGGGACTGGCTGGCTCCCAGTGCACGGCCGGCCAGCACATACTCCTGTTCCTTGATCCGAAGCACTTCGCCACGTACAATACGGGCCATCGTTCCCCAGTAGAGCATGGCAAAGACAATCAGCATCGAGAAGAAGGCCGGCCCCAGTGTGCTGAGGCCTCTGAGCAGAAAACTGCTTTCCATCAGACGTTCGAGGGGCCTTTTCAGGGTAACGGACAGTAAGATGACAATCAGCAGATCTGGTATTGAATAGATGATATCAATGATACGCATCATGATATTATCAGTTCGACCGCCGACAAAGCCGCTGACCGAACCGTAGATCGACCCGATGAGCAGCGTGAGGCAAGCGGCGATGATGCCGATCGACAGCGAGATGCGTGCGCCGTACATGTTGCGGACTAAGAGATCCCGGCCAAATTTGTCTGTACCGAACAGATGAACAGCATTAGGGGCCTGGTCTTCTTCGCCGGGATTAAACTGGTCATAAGAGTATGGCAGCAACAGGGGGCCAATAAACGCAAAGAAAAACAGCAGGATGATCAAGCCCAGGGCGACCATCGCGAACTTGTTCTTGCGGAAGCGGCGCATGGCATCTTTCCAGAGCGAGGTGCTTTCACGCATGATGACCAGTTCGCGTTTTTCAGTTTCCTCAGCTTTTTCAAACAGGGCTGGATTTATATGCATGCTGAAAGGATTGATTCTTGTATCAGGTCTGTCATTCGATTTTTCCATGAGTGCCTCGCTTATCGAAGTTTGATCCGGGGGTCGACAAAGCCGTAAATGAAGTCAACGATCAGGTTCATGCCGACCATCAGCGCACCCAGAAAGATCGTTGTGCCCATGATGACGGGGTAATCGCGGGCTGAAACACTGTCGACGAAGAAACGGCCGAGTCCGGGAACGCTGAAAATTCTTTCGACAGCAAAGCCGCCGGTGATCAGGAAAGCCGTCAGCGGGCCGATGTAGGAAATGACCGGGATAACTGAGTTACGCAAAGCATGCTTGTAATTGACCAGAAAAGCCGATAGGCCCTTGGCGTGCGCTGTTTTGATATAATCCTGGTTTAGCGTTTCCAGCATGGAGGAACGCGTCAGTTTGGTGATGTAGCAAATCGGATAGAACGAATAGGTAATGATCGGCAGGATGTAATGAGACAAATCATCGGCCCAGGTGACGGGTGTCCAGCCTAAGGCCACACTGAAGACTATCAGCAGAATAGTGCCCAGAACAAAACCCGGAACGGATATGAATATGGTCGTGTAGAGCATGACAATGCGGTCAATCAGCTTCTCATGCTTGATAGCCGCCAGCAGGCCAAGCGGAATACCGATCAGCAATGCAAAAAGGATGGCCAGCAGACCGAGCTTGGCTGAATAAGGAAATTTTTCGGCGATAATGTCATTGACCGTGCGGCCCTTTTTGGATATTGACTCACCCAGGTCACCCTGCGCCAGATTACCCATATAAATACCATACTGCACAATCAGCGGTTTATCGAGGCCGTATTTTTTTTCCATGTTGGCCTTGGTTATGGGGGTGGCCTTTTCATAATTGAACGGTCCCCCCGGAACCGCATGCATCAGGAAAAAAGTCGCGGTAATCAGGATAAAAACCGCGACAAGAGATGATATGATCCTTCTCAATAAATATCGAAACATTGATTACACCTGCTAATCTGTCATTATCGAGTTGTTTGGTGCTAAATCACGGCTTAGAGCCAAAAGACTCGCTTTCAAATTAGATACATTTTATTACAACTAAGATAATTGGTCAATTCAATGTTTTAATCCTGCACAGATAAATATCAATCATTGGTGAATGAACATTGTAAATCCCCTGTTTTAAGTGTCTTAAGATATCATATAACCGCTTTAACTAATTATTGCGCTAATAATTTGCAATTTATTGACTTTGATTTTGCAAAAAGATAAGAGCGTTATCAGAAACGATCAGCAGATATCATATTATATTCATTTTTTTGCACGAAATGCAACCTTTTTTCGCGTTTGGGTTTGAAAATTTCAGATAAATGAATAAAAACAGCAAAAAGTGAATAAAAAATAATTACGGATCAATCGATGATCTGCTGCTATCTTCTGATAAAGATTAAATGGCGCTCACAGCAAACGGATAATCCGTAATTATTTTTTATTTGAATGTCAAACAAATATTAATAATGTCAAATAAGCAGGCTTTGTCCGGTCATTTCTTTAGGTTTGGCCAGGCCCATCAGGCTGAGCATGGTAGGAGCCAGGTCAGCCAGCCGGCCTTCACGTAAATTCAGCTCACCGGCACCCACGATGATCAGTTCAACAGGGAGTGTGGTGTGGGCGGTGAATGGCCCGCCGGTTTCAGGATCGATCATCTGCTCAGCATTGCCGTGATCAGCCGTGATCAAAGCGATGCCACCCTGAGCCAGTACAGCATCAACAACTATCCCGACGCCGGTATCAACCGTTTCGACGGCTTTGACGGCAGCATCAAAGAAGCCGGTGTGGCCAACCATGTCACAGTTGGCAAAATTGAGAATGATCACGTCATATTTGCCCGATTCAACGCGTTTAACCGCTTCGGCCGCAACCAGCGGCGCGCTCATCTCGGGCTGCAGATCATAGGTCGCTACCTTCGGCGATGGGATCAGGCAGCGATCTTCACCGGGATATTCCCTTTCGACCCCACCATTGAAGAAGAAAGTCACATGAGCGTACTTCTCTGTTTC
>DMJC01000089.1 GCA_003451915.1 Clostridiales bacterium | reverse complement strand
AAAAGACAGGACAGTCGTTTTTGCCCAATGGTATGGCAAAATCGGCACAATCCTTTTCGTGGCTGCTTTTGCAATGCTGTTCTTCTTGAATTCAAATCAGAGAAATCTGGCCGAACTGATTTTTATCATTCCGGTTGCCTGGTCGCTGTATGCCTGCTTCCGATATGCATCGGTGTATTTCCGCCGCCATGACAAAACACAGGGTCAATCATGATGGATGCCCGCTCTCTGACGATACTGGAATATGACAAAATCATTCATGAACTGGCCCAAATGGCACATTCGTCGTTGGGCCGCGATCGCTGTGAGGCATTGTTGCCGGTTTCGGATCTGACTGAGGTCAAAAGCCGCCAGGCTGAAACCGATGACGCTGTCAAACAGATTTTAGAAAAAGGCGTACTGCCTTTGGGGGGAATCAGTGACATCCGGCCGTCAGTGGCACGTGCCCGCAGTGAAGCTCAGCTGAGCTGCGGCGAGCTGATGCGGATTGGTGCTTTTTTGCGAGCTGTTGTCCGACTCAAAGCCCAGTTACCGGAAGACGCCGATCTTAACCGGATTATTTTCCGATTACTGGCACAACTGCGGCCTGCGCGAGAGCTCGAACAGCGTCTGGATGAAGCAATCGCCGGTGAGGATGAGTTGCATGACCGGGCCAGTGTCCAGCTGGCATCGATTCGCCGGCGCATCCGGGATACTCAAAACGAGGTCAAAGAAAGCCTTGCCCGCATTGTGCGCAGCCACGCCCGCGCTTTGCAGGACCAGCTGGTTACCTTGCGCGGCGACCGTTATGTCGTACCGGTCAAGGCCGAACATCGCGGTGAAATACCTGGAATCGTCCATGATACATCCTCAAGTGGCGCAACACTGTTTATCGAACCTCTCGCAGTTGTTGAGCTCAACAATAAAATAAGAGAGCTGATGGGACTGGAACGGGAAGAGATCGACCGCATCTTGTTTGAACTTTCCGGGCTGGTCAGTGCTCAGGCGAATTTGCTGCTGACCGATGCTGAATTGACGGCTCAGCTTGATTTCATCATGGCCAAAGGACGGCTATCCCTGAAAATGAAAGCCATGCCGCCGGCGATCAATGACCAGGGCCGTATCCGTCTGCGCGCCGCCCGCCATCCGCTCATTCCGAAGGAACGGGTTGTTCCCATCGATTTTGAGCTCGGAACGTCATTTCGAACCTTGGTCATAACCGGCCCCAACACAGGCGGCAAAACGGTCTCGCTGAAAACCTGCGGCCTTTTCACCCTGATGGCAATGGCCGGATTGCAGATTCCAGCACGTGAAAGTTCTGAAATATCGGTTTTTGACGAAGTGCTGTCCGATATAGGCGATGAACAAAGTATTGAGCAAGATCTAAGTACGTTTTCATCCCATTTACGCAATATTGTGCGCATCACCACCGCCGCCCGCCCGCACACACTGGTGCTGGTCGACGAACTTGGTTCGGGAACTGATCCATCTGAAGGCGCCGCTCTGGCCATCGCCATTCTTGATTATCTGCGCACCCATGGTTGCCTGACCGTAGCCACCACCCATTACAAAGAGCTCAAAGGCTACGCGCTGCGCACACCTGGCGTTGAAAACGCCTGTTGTGAATTTGATACCGAAACCCTGCGGCCGACCTATCGTCTGCTGATCGGTGTTCCCGGCGTCAGCAATGCCTTCGCCATTTCCCGGCGTCTGGGCCTTTCACCCTTAATTATTGATAATGCCCGCGCGTTGATTTCCGAAGAAGGCATCCGTTTTGAAGAACTGATTCAGAATGTTGAAAAGAGCCGGTCTGAAGCCGATCGTCTGCGCCAGGAAACAATTGCCCTGCGCGAGGAAGCTGCAGCTTTGACGCAACAGCTGGCTGAGGAAAAAGCCAGATTGGCCGATAAGAGCCGGCAGGTTGTTCAAAAAGCCCGTGAAGACGCACGCGAACTCTATAGTGACGCCTATCAGGAAATTGAGCAATTGCTGGAAGAGATTCGCAGCCAGCAAAAAGAACGTGATTTGAATGAGAGTCATCAGCTGGCCATGCAGGCTCGTCAGAAAATACGCAGCAGCCTCAACCAGATCGAAGGTGAAATCGGCAAGGCGACTTTGACAGCCGATGGCGAGGTACTTGCGGCAACTGATATACACATTGGCGAAACCTATTATGCACCGGCTTTAGGCCTGCTTGGCAAGATAATCGAAGGCCCCGACAATCGTGGCAACTGCGTTCTGCAAAGCGGAACCATGAAAGTTAACGTTGCCGCTGAAGCTTTAAGAATGCCGACAGACACAGAAAAAACAGGCCAGCTGCACAATCGGGCCAGCCGCCGTCAAGCCGGCCGGCGCACGGATTTAATCATCATGGATCGCAAGCTCAACATGACAACTGAGATCCAACTGCTTGGCCAGACTGTCGAAGAAGCCGTTTCCACACTCGACAAATTCCTCGACGATGCCGTACTGGCGGGCATTCAGAATATCCGCATTGTCCACGGCAAAGGCACCGGCGCGCTGCGCAGCGCAGTCCATCAGCAGCTCAAACGGGACAAGCGGGTCAAGACCTTCCGGCTGGGTGCATATGGCGAAGGCGACAGTGGTGTGACCTTGGCGGAGCTGAAATAGTGAAGAATGAAGGATGAAGAATGAAGGATGAAGAATGAAGAATGAAGGATGAAGAGAGCTTGCGGCGCAATATAGAGGTAAAACCTCCTTCATTTTTCATCCTTCATTCTTCATTTTTCATCCTTCATCCTTCATTTTTCATCCTTCATCCTTCATTCTTCATTTTTCACTAAACATCATATGTTTCCATTATCTGCGCCAATTCGCTGGCTGGCCGGATGGCTTGTGCTTCAGCCAGGATTTCAGCAGGGTCGAGGATGGGCAGCAGGTGTGTCAATAACAGGCGGCGGACCAGGCAGGCGTTGGCCAGGGTGGCACATTCGGCTGCCGTCATATGCATCATTTTGGGTCTGCGTAAGCTTTCAAGCGTGCCGGCGTCCATCAGGGCCAGGTCGGCTTCCTGCAGGAGCGGCTGCATGTTGGTGCAGGGAACAGAATCTGCTGTGTAGGCAAATTTGCGGCCTTCAAATTCGACTGAAAGGCCGTAGGCCTCGACTGGATGATCCATAGCAAAAAATCGAAGATTGGCACCGAACATTTGCTGCTCAGATTGCGCGCTGATATGGCCGATGATCAGGCTGCCGTCACTTTGCAGGCTGTCGGCGATGTTTTCAGGTGTACCCGGCGCGAGGACCGGGATAGCCGGGATATCAATGCCATGCAGTCGGCTGAGGCTGATGGCATATTTCAAGACTTGCATGTCGCTGATATGGTCATGATGCAGATGAGTCAGGATGATGGCATCGAGTTGATCTGGTTTGACCAGTCGAAAAAGATTCGAAAGAACGCCGCTGCCGCAGTCGATGAGAATGTGCCGGTTATTCAGCTCAAGCAAATACCCCGATGTTGCACCGCCGGCAGCTGGAAAACCGCCTGAGGTGCCTAAAACTGTCAGTTTCATGCATATCACCTCGTCGTTCAGTTTATGACAGTATTATTTTAACACAAGCCGGAATATGTCATGTTATTTTTTCATGAAACTGTTGCAGTGGATCTGATCTTCTGGTATGAGCAGCCAATCGACGGGGAAGTCGGTCGGTTTGCTAGGCACGCTGTCCGGCACAATCTGAAAGGGATAACAGACACCAGCCAGACAGGGTTTAACCTGCAGGGATGCAAGCAGCCGGTCATAAAAAGCACGGCCCCAGCCAAGGCGGTTTCCTTGGCGGTCAAAAGCCAGACCGGGTAAAAGAATCATGTCAAAATGAGGCAGTTCAGTCATCCAGCTGGCTTCGGGCGGTTCACAGACGCCAAAACAGCCGGGTTGTAGAAATTGATTGATTGGCAGACCGTCCGGCAATTTTGCAAAGACAAGTTGTGCTGCCGCTCCCCTGCCCCGGACAGCCGGGAAATAAATGTCATGTCCGGCGGCAGCTAAGTCCTGGCAAGCCAGACTGAGATCAGCTTCCTGGCGCATGGCGGCGTAGGCAGCTATGCGTAGCCGACGGCCTCCTAAGCCGGTTTTAAAGAGCAATTCAGGCAGACTCGAACGGAACCCCTCGGCTGCCAGCTGACATTCTTCGGCGGTCATCTGTTCACGGCGCGCTATCATCTGGCGACGAAGCTGAGCTTTTTGCAGTGAGCAGGTATCCTGAGCCGGGCTGTCGGTTATCATGGTTCGTTCTCCGGAAACATCATGGCATCAACATAAAGGTCAACAAAACGTTTATCACCCGACAGTTCAAAATACTCAACCTGGCTGATGATTTCACTGGCCCGGACCAGGCTCTGGGCATCAAGCAGGCAAAGAACAGCTCCCATGCCGGATGTGTTGCCGGCGGCGCGGGTCCGGCCCAGCAGGCTTGGCGGCAGCAAGCCTATGCGGAAAGCATGCTCGACATCGAGATAGTTGCCGAAGCCGCCGGCTATAAAGGCTTTATCAATACATTGCGGGCAAAGGCCTGCCCGGTCAACCAGCAATTCAATGCCGGCGGCAATGGCAGCTTTGGCGTTTTGCAATTCACGGATGTCTTTTTGTGTCAAGACGATGGGCTGGCCATCGGCTGTTTCTGCGGCCGGCACAATGACGATTGCTGCCTGTCCGTCAATTTTGGTCAGGCGATCCCGTAAATCAGCCGGCAGACTGTCTTCATCATCATTGATCCGTCCTGTGTCTTCAATCAGACCACCGTCGAGCAGGCTGGCGATAGCGGCAACCAGCCCGGAACCGCAGATGCCGCGGGCCTTGCTGCCATTGCCGTTGCCGCCGATGATCGTATAGCTCAGCGTTGAGCCGTCCCAGATGACTTCGTCGATCGCGCCTTGAACAC
>DMJC01000252.1 GCA_003451915.1 Clostridiales bacterium | reverse complement strand
GACATTTTCGCTGACCGTTGACAGGCAAAATATTCACTGCCAGATTATCAGATTATGGCTGGATATTTGACAGTGTGCATGATATTACCAGTCAAAATAATGTGTAACGAATAGCAACATTAAATCAATATCATTTTAAAACACGCAAATAAGTTAATAATTATATGAAAATTGCTATTTGCAACATATGCTTTTTGCGTTAAGATATCTTCAGCGGAGATGCAGATGAGATAACTTCGGTTTGAATTTGATAAGTATGATGACAGCGTAGGCCAATCAAAAGCCTGGGGAGGTGAAACATGAAAAATCTGGATATTATCTCTGAACAATTTGATTTGAGTTCCATTCCGGGGTCTGATTCCTGGATACATATCAGCGAATTCAAAAAAGGAGATTCTAAAGATAAAAAGTATTTTATTGTTGACGAGCATTATCAACAATACTTGCTTCGTCTGACTGATTCAAAAGATTATGAACGCAAAAAAATTGAATACGAAAATTTAAAAACGCTAGTGGCAAATGGAACTCGTGTCCCGGTACCGGTGGGATTCGGACTGGACCAATCAGGCCGGGCTGTTTATCTGATGACGCGCTGGATTAACGGTGAATCTGGTGTCATGGAGATGTGTCGTCAAAATCGGCAAAATCAATGTATCCACGGCATATACACCGGGCTTTGGCTCAAAAATGCGCATTACTACTCAATACAGAACAGGTCGCCTGAAGCTTGGGAACAATGTCAGCTGGCGAGATGGCGTAAGATACAAGATGCCTATCGTTATGGCCAGCTCAAAATTTCCTATTTTCAAAAGCTTTCGGACATGATTGAGCGAAATCTGCCATTGCTGAGCGGACGTCCACAGTGCATTCTGCATGGCGAATTTTCGCTGGATGATATCATTCTGAGCAATGAGGGTAATCTGATGCTGATCGATTTCAGCGAGTGGTCTTATGGAGATCCACTGCATGATCTGGCGCAGGTGATGACCCGTATTCACAAGTGTTGTCCTATCTATGCGATCGGCATCCTGGAATGCTATCTGGCCGATGGCAATATCGACAAAAAGCTGAAGATTATCAATCTTTATGCGGCTTTCAACTTGATTGAAGATGTTCTGAACAATCCGGATAGTGACCAAGAATCACGCGAACAGGCATTAGAAGATGTTCAGGTCTTTATTCGCGACTTGAAAGGTTGTCGGCAAGATAAACCGATCTGGTACAAAAATGTCCGTGCTGCCTGCAAAAAAGCCAATCAACAGGAGCTGAGAATCGCGGACTCAGAGCTTCCTTAACCGGCGGGCGATACGATGGGGGGCTTTGCTGATTTCGACACGCAAAGCTCCCAGAAGTTCTTCATGCGCTGCGGGACAAGTCTGACGGCTGACCAGCCTCAACGCATCCAGAAAACAGCTGGACATCTGGATATCTCGCCGTGTAAAGCGGCCTTTGAAGGTTTTACAGAACAAGCGCTTCTGACAACGCAACTGACCTTGTTCGGTAAAGTGGTCAATAGCCTGGCGGATAATTTGCCACGCAAAGTGGCTGATGATGTCAGGCTGCTGACTTGTCCGGCTGAATTTGAGGGCGGTGTTCAGATTGTATAGTTGTTGCGTGACCAAGGCTGTTTTGCGTCTGGGCGTCAATAATGACCAGCCAAGCGAGGCCCAGGTAGATCTGGCGAAGGCATCAGCTTCTTCGGACAGTTCACTGCGCAGAATGTACATGCGCGGATCTTTCGGGTCGAGGTCGAGTGCCTGACGGCTGTAAGCGTTAAATAAAGGTAAATCATGGTTGTTAGCTGCTTCTGCGGCTTGCTTGCACAGCTGATCAAGCTGGCTGACGGATGTTGGCTGTTGGACAATTTCATCTGCAGCAGCAGAGTCAGTGGGTGTTGAAACGGAATCAGATATCACAGGCTGCTCCTCGGGAACAGCGGCTGACACTTCGGCGATGATTTCTTCAAGCGGACGCGTATTCTGAGTAACGGGCGATATTATATCCGGTAATTTTTCAATAGCAGCTGGTGTTGGTTCAAGTATCTGGGGTTCCGTTTCAATGGTGAATGAGTAATCCGGAACCAACGCAGTCGGCGCCTGAGTGGCGGTTTGAGCCCGGCCGGGGATAATGCCGCGCAACCGTATGATTCCGTCATGCTTTTGCATAAGAGAACGGTTGCCACAATAGGGGCAAACCCAGAATGACTGCAGGGGACGTTCAGAATCAAGATCGAAATTGCCACCGCAATGCGGGCATAACAGGTTGAGTAAAGACATAAGCCGGCCTCCATCGATGACAGCATTGTTTTTTTCATTATATCATGAAGTTGATGTATACAATAAGATTAAAAGAGGCCGCCATTGATAATATGACAGCCTCTCTTAATAAAAATCGATTAAAACTACAGATCAGTCAATGTTTTTGCCATTGGCCGTTTTAGGTGTCAGGCCAAGTTCAGTCAGCCGTTTGTAGGTTTTTTCCTGCTCAGCCGGGCGTTTGACTTTCAGAGTGGTGGTTTTGATCAAGTCTTCGTTGGTGAACATGATGTACTTGATGGCTTTGTAAGCCGGCATCTGCTGGTTGACATGCTTGATCTGGTCGCTGATCAGTTTGAACAATGCTTTTTCATCAGACAAAACGTCAGCGCCCAGGTCATCGGGCGACAGGACGAGCTTGGCGCAGATATCAACTCCGCCGTCACGAGCGGAAACATCGCCCCAGACAATGGATTCTTTGACGCCCGGGATTAGACTGACCAGAAATTCAATTTCTTCAGGGAAAGCTTTTTTGCCGTTAGCCAGGACGATCATCGATTTCAGCCGGCCAGTAATGTGGATGCAGCCTTTTTTATCGAGGAAGCCGATATCGCCGGTACGGAACCAGCCATCGGCAGTCATGACTTCTGCCGTAGCCTCGGAATTTTTGTAATAACCGAGCATGACGCTTTCGCTGCGAGTCAGGATTTCGCCGATCGCGCCGGGTTCATTGCTGTCGGTGTCGATGGCGACTTCGATGCCGGCGGTTGGATTGCCAACGCTGCCAAAAATATTGAGATGATAATTGCAGACAGCAACGACCGGTGATGTTTCGGTCAGACCGTACCCGGCGAAGAAGTCGATGCCGATATCATCAAAGAAACGGCTGATCTTGGCGTCGATGGCTGCAGCACCTGAAACACAAAGGTTGAGACCACCGCCGACAGCAGCGAGAATCTGGCGGAAAAGCTTGGCCCGCAGATCAATGCCAAACTTTCGCAGGAAGTTGGAAATTTTGATCATGATGTTGACTAGTGTAATGTCTTGTTCATAA
>DMJC01000037.1:1519-5406 GCA_003451915.1 Clostridiales bacterium | reverse complement strand
ACCTGGAACATGGTCCGGATATGGCCGGCACCATCGATTCTAGCCGATTCAACGGTTGATTCAGGTACTGATTCAAAGGCTTTGACCATCATGACCAGGAAGGCTGCATTGGTGCATTGGGGTAAAACCAGAGCCCAGCGTGTGCCCACCATGCCCAGCGAACGGACAATCATGTAAAGCGGAACGGTGCCGCCGGAAAAGAGCATGGTAAAGACGACAAAGATGGTCAGTGTCCTTCTCAGTTTATTTCTGCGGCTCAGAACATAACCGGCCAGCACGTTGATGATCAAACCAAAGCCGACCTCACCGACCACGTAAATGATCGTGTTCAGATAACCGTTCAAAATGCTGCTGTCGCGTAAGAGTAACTTATATCCGTCCAGTGTTGCCTGGCCGACCGGCCAGACGAGAAGGCCTGCATGTTTCAGCAGAGTCTGGCCGTCAGAAACCGAGGCGATCAGGACATGCCAGAGCGGAATAAGGCAAGTGAAGGCAATGACAATCAGAATAATGATGATGATTGCATCGGCCAGCAGGCCGGAAAACGACTTGTCGCCAATCATCCCGTCGCGGTAGCTTTTTTTCGAGGAACGAAACAGTAATGTGTTCTTGGTTGACATCCAATTTTTCTCCTCTTAAAACATAGAGCTTTTAGAATATTTCTTGCTGAGCCCATTGGAAACGAGCAGCAAGACTGTGGAAATGACCGACTGGAACAAACCGGACGCAGTAGCCAGGCCATAGTTGACTGTTTGGCCGAATGCCATTCTGTAGGTGTAGGTGTAGAGGCAATCAGCGGTTTCATAGGTGGATGGCATATACAGGAGCAGGACTTTGTCAAAGCCGATTCTGAATACGGTGCCAACCCGCAAAGTCAGCATAACGAGGAGTAAAGGCAGGATGCTGGGAACTGTGATGCGCCAGAGGCGTTTCCAGCGGCCGGCTCCATCGATCGCGGCAGCCTCATACAAGTCGCCGTTGACGTTGGCAATCGCCGCTATGAAGATGATGGCGCCGTAGCCTGAGAACTGCCAGATGCCGATGCCGGTGTTGATCAGCCAGAAGACCGGAATGTTCGGGTTGGCTATCCAGTTTTGCTGCTCAAAGCCAAACAGGGACAGCAGCATGGTCAGCGCGCCTTGGTTCGACAGAAATTCACTGGCTAATGTTGTGACAACCACAGCTGAAACAAAGTAAGGCATGTAGGTGATGGTCTGGATGGTCCGCCGGAATTTGACATAATTGATCTGCGTGACTAGCATGGCAATGATGACCGGGGCGGCAAAGCCTAAGGTCAGATTCAACAAAGCCATCGCCGTTGTATTCCGCAAAACTTTAATGAAGGTGTCGCCATTAAATAATTCAACAAAATTACTCAAGCCAACCCACTCGCTGCCGAAAACGCCTTTGGTCACCCTGAAATTTTCAAAGGCCATCAGCAGGCCGAACATGGGTAGATAATGAAAGACGATAAAGTAGATGGCGACCGGTATAAATAATGCATAAACAACCAGATTGCGGTTAAAGTCATATTTCCAGCTGTTTTCTTTCAGGGCGACCGATCGTGAACCTGGATTAACCTTTGTTGCTTTTCGCAGTGCCAAGTGCTTTCACCTCAAAATTTTACTGAGCCAATGCATCAAATAACCGCTGGTAGATAGCTGTGACTTTTTCCGGCGAGTATTTGTTCAGCATTTTGGTGTAACTCTGCCAGGCTTCATCACTGTTGATATCCAGGCTGCCCTTGATAAACTTTGGCAGGTTGGCAGACATATGTGTGTCAACATTGGCATAAACTTTGCTGTACAACGCGGACTCATCAGGTGTGAACTGTTCACGAAGCATCCGGTCCGGCGTACCTTTGTTGGTGTAATAGTCCCATTCAGACATCGCTTTCTGAGCATTGGGCAGATAGCTTGCATTCAGCGCCGGAACGAATCCTTTGGCATAATATCCGATCGGCATCCGTTTGGCAGCCATGGCTGAAGCCAGGTTGTTGTCAGAGATCAAGCTTTCATCGCGGATATATTTGTTGGATCCGTCGGCTTGTTTTTCCACACGATAGGCACCATTGATCAAGTTGTATTTGGTATAGGTAGGGTCCTTGGTTTCTTCATATTGTTCCTTGGTCAGGCCAAAACACGCGATAGCACCGCCTTCAGGCGTATAGAGAAAGTCCAGGAAAGTCAGGACAGTCGGCAGATCTTCTTCCGGGATTTTCTTGGTAATTACATTAGAACCACGCAGTTGTGAATATTGATATAATGAATCCGGCTCTTTCATCTGTTCTGCTGCTGATCCATAAATGTCATTGATCGGGAAGCGGGCACCATAGACCATGATCCCGCTGGTCAGCGGGTCGCCGGCATCCATCTGGGCGCCGGTTTCGGCCCTGCGGCCGATCCACATGCCGACTTTGCCCATGTGAATATTGGCTGAATCGACAGCGTAGACCTGGTCACTGGTGCGCTCGGCAAATCCTTTGTCCAGCCAGCCATTTTTATACCAGGTATTCATGCATTGAAGATATGTGCGCAGGCTGTTACTGGCTCCGCCGAATTCCATCTTGCCGTCTGAATTCCGATACCAGGTCGGGTTGCCGCCGCCAAAGGAGCTGTTTAAACCACCGGCTTCATTGTAGCCTTTGAAGTAGGAAGAGATCATGTAACCGTCAGTTATGCCTAAATCAGCCTGGGCTTTTTCGAAAATCTTGAACATCCATTCCCAGTCACTGATGTAGACCGGGTCAGGCCCGCCGCTGGGGAATACGACATCATCAGTCCAGGATTCTTTATTGTTCGGATCAGTCAGGCTATATGTGAACGGTTTGCCGGTTGTCGGATGAGTGCCGTATTTGGCCACCCAGTCACGGCGATACAGATACCCCATGAAATTTCCCAGCACTTCTTCGGTTAAAGCATAGAGGGATAAGATCTTCTTTTCTACGTTAACCAAAGAGTACACATAGTTGGCAACTTGCGGATTGTCTTTTAAAATTTTCATGTAATTAGGCATATATTGCTCAACATATGGTGTCAGGTCGTAAATAATATCATCCTCAAGCATTTCTATCGGGCTGCTTGAAGCAAAAGACATGTTCAAGATACCTGCATATTCATCAGTTGCCAGCAACGTGTTGAAGTTATCTCGCTCAGAACCTGCTAATGGAACCATGAAGCTTAAATCGATTTTTTTATCATTAAACTTCAGTGTTTCCAAATATTTGACGGCCGGATTTTCTTCGTACGTTGCATAGTAGGTAGAATCTTCGCCGACACCAATCCAATAACTGACTTTTACAGTCGAATCGCCGCCATTCTCTCCTTTTTGACAGCCAAACAGAACCGTGACAGAAAAGATCATCATCAGGCAAAGCACGATTGAAATCAATTTTCTCGTTTTCATACTATTCCCCTTTCGATTGTTCGTTACGAACGAAAACCGGTAAACCTAACGGATGCTTATGGTTGGTGTCTACATTTTATTCCCCAGCTTGGTGATTATGTTAGAATAATTTATCGTAAACTAGCACTACATTTAACACATTTCACCAAACAATCGCGACTTGTCTTTTATCTGTATTAAAACCGGGTATCAATCATTCCGCAGAAAGCATCGACCGGTGAAACACCCGTAAATTCGCTCTCACCGGCGATCTTCTTCAATAAATATTCAACTGAAGTGTCATGCGCATCATAGCAGTTGATGAAATTACGGACCTGAGGTACATCGGCCAGATGGAAGGGGCAGTTGAAGGACACAAAGATCACCGGCAGTTCATGCACATACCACGGATTGTCCCAGCCGCCCTTGGAGATGGCCCATTCCAGGCGCTGGGTCGTGCGCATGGTCGAGCTGACATTGGCGACGCAGATCACCAGGTCGTA
>DMJC01000037.1:0-1386 GCA_003451915.1 Clostridiales bacterium | reverse complement strand
CCGCGCGCTTCGAGGCCTTCCTTGACTTTGTTGACCAGTTTGGAACCATCGGCCGCCATACCAGCCATGACTATGGCCGGGCTGGGTGCCGGGCCGACCGAAACCAGCAGAATCCGTTTGTATTTCTCAGGGGTCACCGGGAAGATATTCTCGCCGACCTGCTTGACCAGGGTGATCGCCTTGTCGGAAACTTCAGCGGAAACCTGCCGGTGCTCCGGGCAGCCGATGACTGAAAGGCCTTCTTTGGACGGGAATTTGTCCATCGTGAAGCTATCCAGCCCGAGCATGGCTTTGAAGCCGAGAATGCGGGTCAGCGCTTCGTGCAGACGCTCTTCGCCCAGGCGGCCGTCGAGATAGGCTTCGGTCATGTATTTCGTGTCTTCTTCAATGTCGTTGTAGAACAGGAACATGTCGTTGCCGGCCATGATCGCGCCCGGCACCAGATCGCGGCGCCTGGCCCGGCCGGCCACGCCGACCATGTGGCTGGCGTCGGTGACGATCAGGCCGTTGAAGCCCAGTTTGCCGCGTAGCAGGTCGGTCAGCAGTTCCTTGCAGATGGTCGCCGGCAGGATTTCGTCATCTCTCATATCCGGATTGAAGTGTTTCTGGTAGGCCGGCAGCATGATGTGCCCGGTCATCACCGACTGCACACCGGCGTCGATCATCCCTTGATAGACCTTGCCGAATGTCGCGTCCCATTCCTCGACTGAGAAGCTGTTGACGCTGGAGGCCACGTGCTGGTCGCGTTCATCGACGCCGTCGCCCGGGAAATGCTTCATGGCGCAGGGGATGCCGCTCTCCGAGATGCCGCGGAAATATTCTTTCGACATCGTCAGGACCAGGTCAGGATCGGCACCGAAGGCCCGAGTCGAAATGACCGGGGTGTGCCAGTTGTAGGTGATGTCGACAATCGGCGTGAAGGCCCAGTTCGAGCCGGTCGCCGCGGTCTCGCGACCGCAGATCTGGCCCATTTTATAGGCATATTGTGGGTCGCCGGTCGCCGCCACCTTGATCGCCTGGCCGACATTGGTGCCGTCGCTCGAGGCGCCGTTGCCGCCGGCTTCGACGTTGACTGCCGACAGGACGGGAATCTTGCTGTTCTTCTGGAAGAGCCGGTTCATTTCCCACATCTCTTCTTTTTTGCGGGGATTGAAACGGATGCCGCCCAGACGGGTCAGGGCGATTTCCTCCCGGATGGCTTCTTCATCGGTTGTATGACCGGTCAGATGCACGAACAGCTGGCCGATTTTTTCCTCCAGGGTCATGGCGGCGATGGTGTCCTCGACCCACTTGATTTGTCTGTCCGTCAGGTTGAACGGCTTGGCTTTGAGATTGACCATTGAATGAGTCCTCCGTCAGATATTGAGCTCATTCGAAAACTCGAAT
>DMJC01000060.1 GCA_003451915.1 Clostridiales bacterium | reverse complement strand
TGACGATCAGGCCGTTGAAGCCCAACCGGTCTCTGAGCAGGTCGTTTTTTAATTCATACGATAAGACGCCGGATAAAATTTCCTCATCTTTCAGATTCGGGCGCAGCGCACGAGAATACGCCGGCAGCATGATCTGAGCTGCCATGATCGTTTCGGCTCCTGCGTCAATGATCGCCTGGTAAATTTTGCCGTATGTCTGATCCCACTCGTCGACCGAGCAGTCATTGATGGAGGTGACCATGTGCTGATCCCGCTCGTCACGGCCGTCGCCGGGAAAGTGCTTGGCGCAGACTGCCATGCCGTTTTCCCGCATGCCCTTGATGTAAGCCAGGGAAAGTTCCCGGACGATATCCGGGTCCGAGCTGAATGCCCGGGTATTGGTAATCGGATTATGAAAATCATAGTCAATGTCAACTACGGGGCTGAAATTCCAGTTAGCACCTAAAGCAGCAGCTTCCTGGGCGCAGACCCGGCCCAGCTCATAAGCCCAGCGCGGATCACCGGCAGCCGCAACCTGCATCTGGGTGCCAAACAGAGTCCCCTCTGTGCAGATACCGTCCGCCCCGCGTTCGAGGTTTGAGGCAAAAAGCAGAGGGATCGCTGTCCGTCCCTGTAGTTTCTGAAAGTTCGTCTTAATGACTTGTGCCGGATAAATGTCAGTCATGTAGCTTCCAGGCTGAAAATCCAGAAGGTCCAGGTCAGCGATGATTTCTTCGGCAGGTTTTTCTTTAACCAGAAGACAGAACAAGTGCTCGATTTTTTCCTTGAGTGACATCGCCGCCAGTGTGCCATTCACCCAGGCAACGTCTGAATCTTGTAAGAAAAAAGGGTTGCTCTTTAAATCCATTGCGTGAATACCCCTGATGTTTAGCCCTTGACAGCAGCGGATGCCAGACTCTGTTCGAAAAATTTCTGGAAAATCAGAAAGACGACGAGAATCGGGATGATCGAGATAACCGAGGCTGCCATAATCGCGCCGTACTCAGCTGTAAATTCACTGATCAGGTTTCTCAGGCCCAGCTGGATGGTATAAAGTTCGCGGGAATTGATATAGATCAGCGGAGCCAGAAAATCGTTCCAGATCTGGACAGAGGTTAAAATGACCAATGTGCCGATAGCCGACTTGGACAGTGGCATGATCACCCGCAAATAGACACCGAACTCAGACAGGCCATCGATACGGGCTGCTTCATTCAACTCATGCGGAATCTTGTCAAAAAACTGTTTCATCAGAAAGACACCCATCGGATTAAATGCCTGGATCAGAATCAGGGCCCAATGATTATCCGTCAGGCCGAGAATGCTGATGACTGAAAACTGCGGGATCATGACAACCTGGTAAGGCAGCATTAATGTTGCCAGGTACAAAATGAAAATTTTATTACGCTCGGGGAAATTAAGTTTGCTGAAGGCGTAGGCAGCCAGGCTGCAGGTAACGATCTGCAAAACCGTGATCACGATGGTCAGCTTGAAGGTATTACCGAACAGAACCGGGTAATTGGCCTTCTCCCAAATATAAGTATAGTTGGAGAACTTGATCACATCCGGGATCCACTGGATCGGAAAATCAAACACATCCAGAGTGTCCTTGAATGACGAGGAAAGCATCCACAGAAAGGGCAGGACCATGGTCAGTGAAGACAGGATGGCGATGATATATTTAATTGTTTTAACGGCAGCCCGGCCGGCAAGATTCTTATTCACACGCTTACCCTCCTAGTCCGCTTTCTGGCTTTTGAACTGGATTAGTGTCACGATCAGGATAATGGCGAAGAGCACCATGGCTTCAGCTGATGCATAACCAAATCGGTAGTTCTGAAAGGCATCTTTATAAATCTGAAGAACCAGCACCGAGGTCGCCCGGCCAGGGCCGCCCTTGGTCATGACATAAATCGGTGTAAAGACCTGAAAGGAGTTGATGATGGCCATGATGGTAATGTAGAACGTGACCGGCCGCAGCTGCGGGATTGTGATATGGATAAACTGTCGGAATTTATTGGCGCCATCAACATGCGCAGCTTCATATAAGGCTGAGTCAATATTGCGCAGACCGGCCAGATAAATGATCATGTAATAGCCGATGCCCTTCCAGATAATCATGAACATGATCGCCGTCAATGCCCATTTGCTGTCCGAAAGCCAGGCAGGCGGGTTTTCGATACCGATCGAACGGAGAATCTGGTTCAGAGGGCCATTTTTTGAGTAGAGAAACTGCCAGACCACAGCGATAGCCACGATCGACGAGATGTGCGGGAAAAAGTGGGCTGCCCGGATTGCTGTCGCAAAGCGCAGTCCTGATTCAAGGACGAATGCCAGAATCATCGAAATAATAATAATGAAAGGGACGGTGCCGATTGTGTAGAACAGCGTATTGCCCAGGGAAATCTTGAATCCTGAGTCGCTGAAGAGACGGGCATAGTTGCCGATACCAATGAATTCAGCAGTGCCGGAACCTTCCCAATTGGTAAAGCTCATACCGATCGCCCAAACTGCCGGTATCAATGTGAAAATCAGAAAGCCGAAAATATTTGGTGATAAAAATCCCAGGGCCATGAGCCTGTTGCGATTGACGATCGCTCTGCTGGAATTTGACTTTGCCATGTTTTCATCCCCATTCTTCATGTTGCGGCAACGCATTTGTTACAAAAGGCCGGCAGTCACTGGTGAGATCTGCCGGCCCTCTGTTGTCAATATCAATCAGCCATTCATGATTTCATCGCGGCGAGTATTCAGATTGTCTGCCATTTCTTCGGCAGTCTGGTTACCGGTCAGAACCAGTTCCAGCTCTTCATTTATCGCGGAGGAAATGCGAGCCAGCTGCACACTGGCCGTGCCCAGGCCATAGGTTGTGTTATCCGTCAAAGCAGCCATGGATGAATCATCAAGGCCTGTGCTTTGTTTGAAAATGCTCATGATCTCATCAGTTTTGTATCCAGGGACCAGCATTGATTCGGCCACGATTTTAGCGCCTTCTTCACCACAGAGGAATGAGAGGACTGTCCAGGCGGCATCGAGCTTTTGAGTTTTGGCGTTAAGCAGAACCGGGGTCGACGTGGCAAAGCCTTTTTTGGAAGTGCCAGCCCAGTAGGGGGATTTGACTACAAGATACTCGAAACCAAGATCCTGCGCTTCGAGCATCTGCGTGAACCAGGAGCCGTCATACAGCATGGCCCATTTGCCCTGGTAAAAATAGGTCTGATCTTTGGACATTGAAACGGATTCTGCAAAGTTTTCCCAGGTGCCGGCTGCCATTTCGTCAACAATTTTCTGGGTCGCCGGTATCAGCTGCTTAAAGTCACTGGTCAAGACATCAAATCCGTCAACGCCACCGATCAGCGCTGGTACAATGAAGCCCGGTTTCGGGAAGAAAGCACTGCCATAAACATCGCCTTCGCTGATCTGGCTGCCGGTTTCGAAAAACTTTTCGTCGGTCATGTCATTGGTCGGATAAGCGATGTTTGCTGCATCAAACAGGCTCTTGTTATAATATATGACCCAGTCATTGGTACGGAAAGGAAGCGCATAAAGCTTGCCATCAATGACATAGTGCTGTTCAAGAACTGTACCATAGGGGGTCAGGTCGAACTTTTTCTGAGCGATGATATCGTTCAGGTCAAGGGCAAAACCTTTCTCTACGACTGTCGGATAAGAAGTGTTCGATTTAGCAAAATAGACATCAACTTCCG
>DMJC01000064.1 GCA_003451915.1 Clostridiales bacterium | reverse complement strand
CCATGACAGGCTTTATGCAGGTCATGGCGCGGCAAGATGCGATTCCGCTGGCGATTGCCAGTGGCTGCGACATGATCTTGTTCGCGGCAGATTTGCAGGAGGACCGTGACTATATTTACAAGGGCCTCGAGCGGGGTGTCCTGACCGAGCAACGGCTGGATGAAGCGGTGACGAGAATCCTGGCGCTCAAGGCCAGGCTGGGGCTGCACCGCAAGATGGCTACAGGAACGTTGTTCCCGCCTGATAATGCCATAAATGTTTTTGCTGATGGAACAAACCGTCAGCTGGCTGCTGAATGTGCTGACTGCAGTGTGACCCTGGTCAAAGACACCCAGTGGCTCTTACCGATCAGTCCGGTCCGTCATAAACGGGTTTTATTGCATATATTGGGCGATCAAGGCGGATATCACGATCCGATTAAAAACACTTCTGACCATTTTTGCGCACGACTGTCGGCAGAAGGCTTTGACATCACGAGGTTTGATCCGCAAGACATTTCATTGCGCCCGATCGGCAACAGTGTCAAGAGCATGACCGATCGTTTTGACCTGATCATTTACTACTGCAGTGTCAAAACCTCTGCCAGCGATAATGTAGCCAGAATAGTCTGGGACCATCCGGGCGGATGCAATACGCCTCGCTACATTCATGAAATTCCGACATTGTTCATCTCGATTGACAGCCCTTATATGCTATTTGATGCGCCTGTGGTCAAGACCTACATCAACGGGTACACGCCGAGTCAATATGTCATTGATGCCATTGTCGAAAAAATACTTGGCCGCTCTGAGTTCAAAGGAACAAGTCCGGTTGACCCATTCTGCGGTTTGCTGAATGCCAGATTTTAATCGGGAGGATTGATGCCCTGTGGTTGATTTGAGTCAGAAGCCCTTTTACCTTTCACCTGAGCAGATTCGCTGGGTTGAAGAAACGATCGCCGGCATGACGCTGGATGAAAAAATCGGACAATTGTTCATTCTGCTTGATCTGAACCAGACGCCTGATGAGGATCAAATCAGAGAGTTGCTGGCCAGAGCCGGCCAGGGCGGCTTGCGCTGGAATGGCGGCGACAGCGAGAAGGTCTACCGGCAAACATCGCTTTACCAGAAACACAGCAAAATTCCGCTCCTGATTGCTGCTAACTGTGATGACGGCGGCAGCAGCTGCATCAGTGACGGAACCTTTGTCGCCACCGCGGCGGAGGCCGGCAGCGATCATTCAACAGTAACTGCTTTCAATACCGGCCTGGTGGCGGGACGTGAAGCTTCTGCGATCGGCTGCAGCTGGCTGTTCAACCCGGTCGTCGACCTGGGCCTCAACTGGCGGAACTCGATCATCAATACCCGCTGCTACAGTGATCAGGCTGACGAAGTCATCAGACAGGCCAGAGCCTTTATCCGGGGTGTCAAAACGGCCAACCCGGACATGGCGTGCTGTTGCAAACACTTTCCCGGTGATGGCGTCGATGAGCTTGACCAGCATCTGGTCATGGGCGTCAACAGTCAGAGTACTGAGGAGTGGAACGCGTCGTTCCGCAAGGTTTATCAGACGATGATCGATGACGGTGTTGAAAGCATCGTGGTCGGCCATATCGCATTGCCTGCCATGAGCCGGCAGCTGCGGCCGGGCATCAAGGACCAGGAAATCCTGCCGGCCAGTCTGGCGCGGGAACTGACAACCGATCTCCTGCGTCATGAAATGGGTTTTCAGGGGCTGGTTGTCACCGATGCGTCACATATGGTCGGCCTGACAGCTGTCCGCCCGCGTCGCGAAGCTGTGCCCGGTGCCATCGCAGCCGGCTGCGACTTGTTTCTCTTTACCAATGATGTCGATGAAGACCTGGCATACATGAAAACCGGTTATGAACAGGGAATCATCAGCGACGAACGTTTATCCGATGCGCTTCATCGGATTCTTGGACTCAAAGCCAAGCTACGGCTGAATGAACAAGGCCGGGGCATCCCGGATCCTCAGATGACAAAACAATGGGTCGGCTGTGCGGAGCACAAGGCTTTTACCGTTCAGGCTGCCGAGCAATGCATCACCCTGGTCAAAGACACACAGCATGTTCTGCCGCTGGATGTCAGGCACAAGAAACGCGCTTATCTTGTTTATCTGCAGAACACACCGGCAAGCCGCGCCTTTATCAACGACCCGGTGAGGCAGGATGTTATTCTGGAACTCGAATACGCTGGTTTTACAGTCGATGTCTGTCCTAATTTTCATGAGCTGGAAGCCAGAAATGGCGTTCGGCCGGAAAATCTGACAGAAATGATCAGACATGGCAAGCGCGAAGAATTTAAAGCTAAATACGACGTTGTTTTCATCTTTATCAATATCAAAGGCTACGCGCAGGAAAATAATGTGCGGATCCGCTGGAGTGCAAAGCATACCAAGGAATTGCCCTGGTACATCCCCGAAGTGCCGACGATCGGTGTCAGCTTGAATTATACCAACCACCTGATTGATCTGCCGCAGCTGAAAACCTATATCAACGCTTATGGCAGCAATCGGGTGAACATCCGGACGGCAATCGGTAAAATTTGCGGGCTTGAGCCATTCAACGGGCAAGCCAGTGAAACAGTTTTTTGCAATCGCTGGGAAACCAGACTGTAAATCCTGATCGAAGACCAAAATATAGAGCGACTGAATAACGTTGCAGAAAGAAGAGGCTGATATGAGCAAAATTGATGGAATCACAAGAGAAAGCTGGATCCTGAGCACTTTCCCGGAATGGGGAACCTGGCTCAATGAGGAA
>DMJC01000144.1 GCA_003451915.1 Clostridiales bacterium | reverse complement strand
GAAATAACTGCACTGGGTGCTGCCTACCTGGCCGGGCTGTCCGCCGGGGTCTGGAAAAGCCAGCACGAAATTGTCGAGCAGCGAAAAAAGGACTATGTAACATTGCCAAACATGACGTCTGACCATCGTGAAAAATTATTGCAAGGGTGGCGAAAAGCTGTCAGCCGAAGTTTTGACTGGGAGGAACGCAGCTAATCTGTTTCTTGCCAGTCACTTTTCTGCTGCAGCCATAGCCCGATACTGATACCGTATCCGGAACGCATACACTGCAAACGCGATCACAACTCCGGCAACCGAAATCATAAACAGTGCCGGATAGCCCGCCGCCTTAGTGATGATTCCGCCGAGGACCGCTCCTGCGCCAATCCCTGAGTCGATACCGATGTAATAAGTTGCACTGGCGGCTCCGCGCCGGTGCGGCGGGCAAAACTGGATAATCAGTGAATTGAAAATCGGCAGAACGATCCCGCAGCCGATACCGTTGAGAATTGCAGCTACGATAAACAGGCCGATCGATTGCGCCAGGCTCAGCGTCAGCATGGAGCCGGCAACAAAGGCCAGCGCGATAACAGCAGATTTCGACAAGCCGATCCAGCCGATGATTTTCTGTAAAATCAGCCGCATCGCGAAAATTGCAACGGCATTGGCTGTAAAATAGAGGCCGATGTTGTTGACGCCATTTGAAATGGCATAAGGTGATAAAAACGTCATCACCGCACCGGTCGAAAAAGACAGGAAAAAGACCGCTGCCGTGACCGAAATCGCTGTTTTCTCAAACAACCTGGACATTTTACCTGAACCGTTTCCTGATGCGGATATCTCAGGATGATGAACGATGGGCATTCCCTTCTTTTCATAATTGATCAGCAAAGCCGCCAGCAGACCGGCTCCGGCGAAGGCTGCAGACAGGGTGAAAAGCCCGTTAAATGACTTGCTGGCTGCCATGCGCAGGCCGATAGCCGGCCCGACCGATGTCGCCAGGGTCTGGAGTAGACTGTAATAACCGTAGCCGGCCACAAGCTGACTGGTCGGGATCAGGTCAGCCGCCATCGTGCCGAGAGAAGTCGTGTAGGCACTCATGGCAAACCCTTGCACAAAACGGACAAGCAGCAGTGTGGAAACGAGACCGACCCAGTTGAAACTAAAAGTAACTAGGGCATAAGCCAGGACACCGAGAATCAAGACAATGCGCCGCCCCTTTTTGTCCAGCAGCCAGCCGAACAGCGGCCGGCTGAACATTGAGGATAAGGCGAACAGGCCTGTCACCAGGCCTGCTATCGTATTATCCGCCCCAATGTGGATGGCAAAGACCGGTAACGGAGAGTTCATCATGTTGCCTGAGAGCGAGAGCAGCAAGAGAACAAGTAAAACCAGAACGAAGTCTTTCGAAAATAACCTGCTCACATCCAGGAAATTCCGGTATACTTCTTGAATGCCGACATGCTTTTTTCGATACTTTCGATCTGGCTGTTCATATGGGTGTAATCCTGTTCAAGAATGATGTACTCCGCAGCCGTATAGCTGTTGGCTGCGTCAATGATCGCCTGGATGGGCATGATCCCCGTGCCAATTTCAGTGAAAGCGGTGTTTTTCATTTCGGCGTCCCGGATGCGGGTCGCTGCCGGTCGCTGATCGGGATTCTGGGCATAAAAGCTCTTGCCGTCGATGCCATACTCGTCACCGGGCTTCATCTCACGATCATCATCGGTCAGGCCGACCAGATTGATCGGAACCATGGCGTCCCAGGCGAAATCTTTCTGATGAATCAATTTAACACGATGGCCAAAGTGCCTGAGCTTTTCAACGGGATCACAGCCAGCCCGCATGGTCCAGAAAGTATCCAGCTCCAATGACAGATTGTCCGGATCGGTATTCTCGACGATGTAGTCCAGAATATTCTTGCCTTTGAAATTGCGATATTCCTGTTCATGATTATGATACAGCAGAGTCTTTCCTTCCGCACGGCAGGCCTTGCCCCAGCGGTTAAAGTCTTCAGTCAGGCGCATCATTTCATCGTAGGTCGTAAAGCGGCCCATGGGAATGACAATATTCTCATTGCCAAGAACTTTCTGGTAAGCAATCACCTTGGCCAGATCGGCCATTTCAAAGGGGAAAATATGTGAACTGATTACGCGTGAGCCATATTGGTCCAGTTTCGCCTTAACATCTTCAGCATCAACGCCAAAGCCAATCCCGCTGTCTTTAATCGCATTGTGATTACAGGCTTCAAGATAACGATAGCCCAGTTTACCGACTGTTTCAACGGTTTGCAGCGGATCTTTTGCCATTTCATCGCGCACAGAATAGAGAATCAGACCAACCTTGATAGACATTTTCATTTCCTCCTATGAAAACAATTGGAATAACTTATCAGCCTTTGACCGCACCGACGGTGATGCCTTTGGCAAAATATTTCTGGAAAAACGGATAGATGATCAGGATCGGGATGACGCCGACGACCGCAATGGCCATCTTGACCGTGGTTTCCGGCAAAGGCATGCTCTGGCGGGAACCGATGTCGGGGTTGTTCTGCATGAACTGGATGTTTTGCAGCATCTGGTTCAGAACATTCTGGATGCTGTACAGCTTCGCCTGATTGATGAAGATCATGCCGTTGAACCAGTCATTCCAGTAGCCGACTCCGACGAACAGGCCGATCGTGGCGACAATGGGCAGGGACAAAGGGATGATGATCTTGCGGAAAATCATGAATTCACCTGCGCCGTCGATGTACGCCGATTCAACCAGCGCCGGCGGTATGTTGGTGATGAAGAAGGTCCGTGTGATCAAGACGTTGAAGCCATTCATCAGCAGATACGGAATCAGCAGCGCAAACAGCGAGTTTTTGATGCCGATGATATTGTTGTACAGCAAGTAGGTCGGCACAAGGCCGCCGTTAAACAAGATCGTGAAAAAGACAAAGAATGTAAATTTATTGCGGAACGGCAGATCCGGCCGAGACAGGGGGTAAGCCAGCATGCAGGTGATCACCAGGCTGACAGCGGTGCCGACGATTGTGACCAGAATTGAAATGCCATAAGCGTGCAGCAGATAATTGCCATTGTTAGCAAGATAAGTATAGGCTTCCAGGCTGAATTCTTTGGGTAAAAAAGAATATCCATTAACCAGAATCGATTTTTCAGATGACAGTGACGAAGCGATCAGCAAAACAAACGGCAAAAGACAGATGACAGTCACCAGCATCATGACAATATGCGAGACGATCGGTGTGGATCGTGCGATTCTCATGCAATTCACTCCTAAAACAATGCGTTTTCCGGGCTGATTTTTTTGACGACCAGGTTGGATGTAATGACCAGGATGAAACCAACGAGGGACTGGTAGAAACCAGCGGCGGAAGACATGCCAAGATCGCCCAGCTGCAGCAATCCGCGGTAAACATAGGTGTCGATGACATTCGTCGTCGGATAGAGGGTTCCCGAATTACGCGGGATCTGATAGAACAAACCGAAATCCGAATAAAATATTTTGCCGATGGCGAACAGCACCATCAGGATAATGACCGGTTTGATCAGCGGCAAAGTGATGTGCTTGATCTGCTTCCATTTGCTGGCGCCATCCAATGTCGCCGCTTCAAAATACTCTTTATCGATGCCGACAATCGAAGCCAGATAGACAATACATAGGAAGCCGACATAACTCCACATCTTGACCACCGTCAGGATAAACGGCCAATATTTCGGCTCACTGTACCAGGAGACTGGATCCAAGCCGAGCAGGGGCAGGATGGTTTTGTCGATAAAACCAGTTTCAGAACTGAGCAAGGCATAAACCAGGTAACTGATAATGACCATCGAAATCAAAAACGGCAGCAAAATGACCGTCTGGTAGATTCTCATGAAAATTTTACTGGTGATTTCATTCAGGAAAATAGCCAAGGCAATGGCTGCAGTTGTATTGATGATGATAAAACCGACATTATAAAACAGTGTGTTGCGCGTGATGATCCAGGCATTGGAAGAATTGAATAAATACTTGAAATTCTCCAGGCCAACCCACGGACTGTCAAAGAAGCCCAGTCGGAAATTGATACTTTTAAAAGCGATAAACAAGCCAAACATCGGAATGTAGTTGTTGATGAGCAGGTAAAGCAGCCCTGGACTCATCATCAGAAATAGCGGCAGGTATCTGCGGAATTTCTTCTTGCGTTTTCGGGAAACAAGAGGCAGATCCACTTGCATGACCTCCAGTTGTTATCCGGGCGGCTTGCCAGCTTTGTTGCTGGGCCGGCCAGCCGCCCGGAAATGGTTGGAATATAATGAATAGTTGGATAATTCAGATCATTTGTTAGCCAGATAGGTGTCCAGCTGTTTCTGCTTTTCGGTGATGACTTTGTCAATGCCGTTGGCTTTCAGGTCAGCGATGAATTTAGGCAGGGTCTCCTCAGGATTCGATTGTCCGCATTCCAGACCCAGCTTATACTGGTTGACGACATTGGTCAGAGCGGCAATTTCAGCTTTGACAGAAGTGGAGTCAAACACGAAGCCCATGGCTTTGGAAACTCTGGCGGATTTGTTGAAGGCAGCCAATTCGGTCATCAAGTCGGGCGAGTCGCCTTTCCAGACATAGGACAGGAACTGATTGCCCATCTCCCAGCCGAGGTTGAGGCCCCAGCCTGTATTGGAACTGTCGACGCCGGCCGGATAATCGATGATGTTCGGAACATCGGTTTTGACATAATGTTTACCTTCGATGCCCCAGATCAGCAGGTTGGCGACATCAGCATCCGTGTACATCAGGTTCAGCATTTTCATGGCTGAAACCGGATCCTCACAATTGGTCGAGATGGTCCAGAGGAAGTTGTTGACTTGATAGGTGTTGGTGTAAGGTTCGGTCAGGGCAATGGCATACATCTCTTTACCCGTCTGCCCTGCTTGCTGGTTGGCGAAGCCGGGTTTCTGGTTGGTGACCAGGGCAAATGCCTTGTCATTTTTGATCAGGGTCACGCCATTGGTGGTATTGGTTGCGGCATCAGGCAGGATCAAACCTTTTTTA
>DMJC01000248.1 GCA_003451915.1 Clostridiales bacterium | reverse complement strand
AATGCCATTCAAGCGCTCTCCCAGGTGAGCTACACCCCCGTGCCTCAAGGCGAAGTTCATTTTATCCCATGACAAATCTGATGTCAAGTCCCTAAAATCAATCCTGTCCCTAAAATCAATCCCTAAAATCAATTCCAAAATGAACCATCTTCCGTTATAATCAAAACAGCAAGTTAGCCATGAAACACAAAAACCGTCAAAGTGAGGATGCTTATGAAAAACGTGCCACTCTACGAAGTTCGAAAAATCAGCGATTTACGCGATATGATCAAACAAAGTGCCGACATTTACGGGGATAAGGCCGCCTTTATGGTCAAAGATCCCCGACCGGCGCGCCAGACCGTCAGTTCTGAAGCTGAATCGGAAGGGCCTGCAGAAAAGAGCCAGCCCTATCTGCCGGTTTCCTATCGCCAGTTTGACCGGGATGTCGATGCCTTTGGCACTCGTCTGAAAAGCCTGGGCTTGACCTCAGCCCGGGTGGCGATTCTGGCGGAAACCCGCTATGAATGGTATGTGACCTACCTGGCGACCGTCAACGGCGTCGGTGTGGTTGTCCCGCTGGACAAGGAATTGCCTCAGGTTGAGATCGAGAGCCTGCTCAACCGGTCTTATTCTGACATACTGGTCTTCTCCAAAAGCAAGAAAAAAGATGTCGACGCAATTCGCCAGAATATCCCGACCGTCAAGCATTTTATCTGCATGGATGAAGTCGCCGGGGAACCAGACTATTTCTGGAACTGGCTGGCTGCCGGTGAACAGGCGTTGGCTGCCGGGGATAAGAGCTTTACCGAAGCCGCTATCGATCCCGAGATTCTGAGCATCCTGCTCTTCACTTCAGGCACAACAGCCAAATCCAAGGCGGTCATGCTGTCCCACCGCAACATCTGCATCAACCTGCAGGCCATGTGCAGCATGCTCTACATCGGCCCGGATGATGTCTTCCTGTCGGTGCTGCCGCTGCATCACACTTATGAGTGTACCTGCGGCTTCTTGTGCCCGATTTACCGAGGCTGCACAGTTGCCGTCTGCGAGGGTCTCCGCCACATCACCAAAAACATGCAGGAAAGCCACTGCACGATGATTCTCGTCGTACCTCTGATGGTTGAGCTTTTTTATAAACGTATTATTAAAGCTGCAACCGCTGATCCCAAGCTGGCCAAAAAATTCAAGATGGGGCTCAAGATCAGCAACACGTTGCGTAAAATCGGCATCGACAAACGCCGTGACCTGTTTCACAAGATTCACCAGAATTTCGGCGGCAAATTGCGCCTGATCATTGCCGGCGGCGCTGCGATTGACCCCAAGATCATCAAGGGGATGCAGGATCTTGGCCTGCACACGGTTCAGGGTTACGGCCTGACCGAATGCGCCCCGATCCTGGCGCTCAACCGGGATGTGATCTATAACAATCGCGCTGCTGGCCTGCCGCTGCCCGGCGTGGAAATCCGGATTATCGACAAAGACGAAAACGGCATCGGCGAGATTATCGGCCGCGGTCCCAACGTCATGCTCGGCTATTATGAAAATGAAGAGGCTACCCGTGAAGCGATCGATGACGAGGTTTTTTTCCACACCGGCGATCTAGGCTATCTGGACAAGGATAATTTTGTCATCATCACAGGCCGCAAAAAAAATGTCATCATCACCAAGAACGGTAAAAACATTTTTCCGGAGGAAATTGAATTTCTGCTGGCCCGTACCGGCTATGTAATGGAAAGCCTGGTTACTGGTCTGGTCGATGCTGAAGGCGAAACCAGCGTGGCAGCTGAAATCTTCCCCAACATGGAGCTGATCCAGGAGCAGACGGGTGAAACCGATCCCAAGTCCGAGACAGTCCGCCGGCTGATTACCGACGTGGTTCGCAAGGTTAATCATTCGCTGGCTCATTACAAGTACATTAAGAGTTTCACAGTTCGTGACACCGAGTTTGAGAAAACCACCTCGAAAAAAATCAAACGCAAATATTGAGCTGAACAAGGAGACCCTGCTGAATGGTCAATGTCAGACAAATTATCAAAGACACGGCCAGCTGGTTCCGAACGGCCGGAGAGATCCTGATCACACCTGCCGCTGTGCTGCCGCTGGCTGGGCTGCTGATCATGGCCGGCGATCTGCTGAGCCGGACTGGACTCGGCCTGGCCGCCGTACTGTCCAATGCCGGTACTGTGATGATTGCCCAGTTTCCGCTCTTTGTCGCGATATGCCTGGCCTATGGACTGGCTGATGGCCGCCCGGCGGCAGCTGCTCTGGCTGGTGCCCTCTCTCATCTGGTTTTCATGCAGGCCGGCAGCGCCGTTTTTAACCTGATCCTGGGTGAAGCAGCAATACCATCCTTCAATATGGGATTGCTGTCAGGTGTTTTGGCTGGTGTTATCGCTGCCCTTATGCACAAGTATTTCCGGAATTTGAAATTGCCGGAGTGGCTCAAGTTTTTCAGTGGCTGCCGGTTGTCTGCCATCCTGGCCATTGCAGCTTCGCTGATTGCCGGCGCGTTGATGGGTGCAATCTGGACGGCCATTCAGACGGTGCTGACTGAAGCAGCTGCTCGCATGACTCTGTCCCGCGCCGGTGGTGCTTTTGCCTATGGTTTTTTAAACCGTCTGCTTTTACCCTTAGGTTTACATCAGGTACTCAATCAGGAAATCTGGTTCCGTTTTGGCGAATTTACCAGTCAGACCGGCCAGTACATCACCGGGGATCTTAATCGCTTCCTGGCAGGCGATCCGACAGCCGGCCGGCTGATAGCCGGCTTTTATCCAATGATGATTTTCGGGGTGCCGGCGATCGCGCTTTGCTTTGCCCTGACCGCCCGACTGCGCAATCGTACCCGGCTGATTCTCCTGATGGCTGTCAACGGCGTGGTAAGTCTGGTCAGTGGCGTGACTGAGCCGATGGAATTTCTGATCCTTTTCGTTTCACCGCTGCTGTATGTTTTGTACGCTGTGCTGTATGGCCTGTCAATGCTGATTTGCTATCAGCTGCAGGTCTTGCTGGGCTTTCAGTTTTCGACTGGACTGACGGATTATCTGGCCAACTGGAATCGGGGGACCTGGCCGGAACGGATCTGGCAGGTTGGCATTGTCATTGCAGTGCTGGCCTTTGCCGTGACTTATTTTTCAGTGACCTTGCTGAAGTTGCGTGCACCAGGCCATGACCGGCCGGAGGCTGCTGATTTGCCTGAGATTGTTCAACCAACCGAGCAGGCTGCGGAAGAAAAACCTGCGGAAAGTGTCTGATATGAATATTACAACGATGGAATTCGGCAAAACCCAAGCGGGGCAGACTGTTCACAGCTTTACAATTTACCAGGCCGACGGCTCTTTCTGCACGCTTTTGTCCTATGGTGCGACACGGCAGCGCCTGCTGATGCCGGACCGCAACGGCCGCTTTCAGGATATTGCTCTCGGTTATGACAATATGTCTGGCTATGAAGGGCCCGGCAACAGCTATTATGGCGCAACAATCGGCCGCTGTGGCAACCGGATAGCCGGTGCTGCCTTTGAGTTGGGCGGGCGCAACTATCAGCTGGCTGCCAATAATGGCCGCAATCATCTGCACGGAGGCCTGCGGGGCTTTGACAAGGTCGTCTGGCATGGCGAGCCGGTTCAGATGCCGGAAGGCCCTGCCGTTAATTTTTACTATCACAGCGAGGACGGTGAGGAGGGTTATCCTGGCGCACTCGACGTTCAGGTGAACTACATTCTGACCGCTGACCACAGCCTGATCATCCGGTATACGGCTGAGGCTGACGCTGAAACACTGATCAATCTGACCAACCACAGTTATTTCAACCTGGCCGGACAGGGCAGCGGCTCAATCCTGCGCCATCAGCTGCAGATTGCAGCTGATGAGTATACGCCGATCGACAGCGAACTGATTCCGACCGGTGAAATCGCACCGGTGGCTGGCACTGCCCTTGATTTCCGCGATATGAAACCGATCGGCCGCGACATTGACAATTCTGAACAGGCCATCATCAACGGATGCGGCTATGACCACAATTTTGTTTTGCGGCGCAAGGCCGGCTTGCGCCCCTGCGCCACAGTCTATGAACCGAAATTCGGCCGCGTTCTGGAAGTTTTCACAACCATGCCGGGTGTCCAGTTTTATTCGGGTAATTTCATGAAACCGGATAACGGCAAAGAGGGTGTGCGTTATGACAGGCGGGATGGCTTCTGTCTGGAAACACAATTCTTTCCCGACACCATTCATCATGCGAATTTTCCATCAGCGGTTTTCGCTGCTGGTGAACCGTTCCATCATGAGACGATTTATCATTTCAAGACGCGCTAGGCCAGACGGTCAGGCGACCAATCGAAAGCAGACTCAAAAATGGCCAGGATATCCGGATCGCGCAAAGGCAGATAATTGCCGCAGGTGCCATCCGGATTTCTTTTTACCCGTGAAGCCATAGCAGGGAGATCTTCGCGGTTGACCCCAAGTGATGCGAGATTGCCTGGCAGCCCTAACATCTGATAAAAAGCAGCCAGCCGTCGGATTCCCTCGCGGCCATCGGCCAGCTTATCAGCGGACGGGGAGACACCAAAGACCTGGTGTGCCAGACGGGCGGCGCGTTCAGGATGATACTCGAGCATGTATTGCATCCATGCGGGATAAATGGCAGCCAGCCCGGCGCCGTGTGTCGTGTCATAGCGTCCGCCGATTTCTGCCTCTAAAGCATGCGCGCTCCAGTCCTCCTGCCGGCCAACTCCAAGAGAGCCGTTGTGGGCGATGGTCGATGCCCAGATCAGGTTGGCGCGCGGTCCATAATCATCAGGCTTGGCCTGCGATAGCGGCGCCGACTCGATGACCGATGCGATGGCCGCTTCGCACAGGCGGTCGGTCAGTCCGACATCAGCTGTCCGGGTGAAATAGCGTTCAAAAATATGCGACAGAATATCTGACGCACCGGCTGCGATTTGCCCAGGCGGCAGACTGAAGGTCAGTTCAGGGTTGATGATCGAAAAATCCGGCCGGTTGAGATCACTGCGCAGACCACGTTTTAAATTTTCTGAATCGCGCCGGATGACACTGCTGTTAGATCCCTCAGATCCAGTCGCCGGCAGCGTGATGATCGTGCCCAGCAGCAGGCGGCCGGCTGGTTTGGCTTTGGCCGAGTAAAGATCCCAGAAATCACCGGCATAACACGATCCGATTGCAATGGCCTTGGCGGAGTCAAGCACACTGCCGCCGCCGACGGCCAGCACCGTATCGATCTTTTCGCGCCGGCAAAGCTCAATGCCCTCGTAGACCAGCGTATCACGCGGATTTGGCTGAACACCGCCGAGCAGGATGATCTCCAGACCGGCAGCTGTCAGCGATTGGCTGACCCGGTCGAGCAGACCGCTGGCTTTGGCCGACTGCCCTCCGAAATGCAGCAGCACACGTTGTCCGCCGATCTGTTTTACTTGAAATCCAGCTTCGCGTTCACGGCCGGAACCAAATATAAAACGTGTCGGACTGTAATAATCAAAATTCAGCATGATGGACTCCTTGTCTTATGCTTTGGGTTTCCAGCTATCCTTGAGCGAAACAGACCGGTTGAAAACCAGAGCATCGGAACGGCTGTCGACATTGTCGAGACAGAAATAGCCCAGACGCAGGAACTGGTATGAATTCGGTGCGGCAGCGCCAGCCAGCGAAGCTTCGACCCGGCAGCCCCTGAGTATTTCGAGTGAATCAGGATTGATATGCTCGAGAAAATCGCGATCAGCCGAATCAGGGTCAGCGACGCTGAAAAGATTGTCGTAGAGCCTGACCTCAGCCGGCACAGCGGTGGCGGCATCAACCCAATGAACCGTGCCTTTGATCTTGCGTCCATCTGGTGTGTTGCCGCCGCGGGTGGCCGGATCATAATCGGCATGAACAACAGTCACCCGTCCGTCGGCATCTTTTTCACAGCCGGTGCAGCGGATGACATAGGCGGTTTTCAAGCGGACCTCGTTGCCTGGGAATAACCGGAAATAACCTTTGAACGGGGTCTCCATAAAGTCATCGGCCTCGATCCAGAGCTCGCGTGAGAAAGACACCTCACGCAGGCCATCCTCAGGCTTTTCGGGATTGTTCTCAATCGTAAAAGTTTCCTGCTGGCCGGCGGGATAGTTGTCGATGACCAGACGGACCGGCCGGATGACGGCCATGACCCGGCGGGCGTTGGCATTCAGGTCATCACGCAGGCAGTGTTCAAGAAATGCGTAGTCGACCGTGCTGTTGACCTTGGATACTCCGATCCGTTCGATAAAATTACGGATCGACGCCGGGGTGTAACCACGACGGCGCAAGCCACACAATGTCGGCATGCGGGGGTCGTCCCAGCCGCTCACCCGGCCGGTTTCAACCAGCAGACGCAGCTTGCGCTTGCTCATCACCGTATGATTGATGCCCAGGCGGGCGAACTCAATCTGGCGTGGTCGGGCAGGCGCATCGATATTGTTGATCACCCAGTCATACAGCGGGCGATGATCCTCGAATTCCAGCGAACAAAGCGAGTGGGTGATCCCCTCCATGGCGTCCTCGATCGGATGGGCAAAATCGTACATCGGATAGATGCACCAGCTGTCGCCGGTCCGATGATGATGGGCGCGCAGGATACGGTAAATGACCGGGTCACGCATGTTGAAGTTGCCGGAATTCAGGTCGATTTTAGCTCGCAGGGTCATGGCACCGTCCGGGAATTCGCCGGTTTTCATCCGCTGAAAAAGATCCAGGCTTTCAGCAGCCGGCCGGTCACGCCACGGGCTGGGTGTCGCCGGTGTGGTCAGCGTGCCGCGGGTTTCGCGCATCTGGTCTGGGGTCAGTTCACAGACGAAAGCCAGCCCTTTGCGAATCAGCTGGCAGGCAAACTCGTACATCTGCGGGAAAAAGTCCGAAGCATAATAAAAACGGTCGCCCCAGTCATAACCCAGCCAGCGGATGTCATCCTGAATAGCCTCGACATACTCGACATCCTCTTTGCTCGGATTGGTGTCATCCATGCGTAAATTGCAAAGTCCGCCATATTTTTCAGCCGTGCCGAAATCGATGATGATCGCTTTGGCATGGCCAATGTGCAGATAGCCGTTCGGCTCAGGCGGAAAGCGAGTATGCACGGTCATTCCGGCATAGCGTCCGCCCTCGGCGATGTCAGCATCAATCAGATCATGGATAAAATTACCGGGTTTGCTTTCGCTGGCGGTATCCAACGGGAGATTTTCGGTCGTCATGTGATCACTCCTCATCTGTTGTCAGTTGATTATTTTCGGTCAGTAAGCTCAGGCCGGCGTTCAGGCGGGCCAATGCCTCGTCGCGGCCAAGAATGGTCAGGATTTCAATCGCGCCGCCGGGCGTGACCTCTTGGCCAGAAGCTGCGATACGGACAGGCCACATCAGCTGGCCGGTTTTCAGTTCCAGCCGGGCAGCAAGTTCGAGCAGGCTGTCATGGATTGCACTGCGCTGCCAGGCAGGCAAACCGGTGAGAACTTGAATGACCTCCGGCAGAACCTGGACGGCAAGTTCAGGCGTCGCTTTACTTTTTTTGTTAAAAAACAGAGTGGCATCGTATGGTTGACGGACAGTCAGAAAACGGACCATTTCCTCAATCTGCGTCAGTTTGATCAGACGAGGCTGCAACAATTCGGCAAGCAAAGCCGCATCATAGGTCTGGCCGCCGAAAACCGCATCCAGGTGTGGTTTGATCAATGCCAAAAAAGCAGCCGGTTCCATTGCCCGTAAGTATTCGGCATTGAACCAGCTCAGTTTGTCATAATCAAAGACTGATGGTGATTTGCTGATACCGGCAATATCGAACACACGGCAAAGATCATCCAGACTGAAAACCTCCTGGTTGTCAGCCGGCGCCCAGCCCAGCAGCGCGATATGATTAATGATTGCCTCCGGCAGGTAACCCTCGTCGAGCAAACCCTCAAAACTGGTCGAGCCGTGTCGTTTTGACAGCTTGCGGCCGTCCTTGCCGATGATCAGCGGCAAATGGACATAGGTCGGTATTTCCCAGCCGAAAGCCTCGTACAGCAAGTTGTATTTCGGAGCCGAAGACAGATATTCCGAGCCTCTGACAACATGGGTGATCGCCATGGTGTGGTCATCGACCACATTGGCAAAATTGTAGGTTGGGAAACCATCAGATTTAAGCAGCACCTGG
>DMJC01000142.1 GCA_003451915.1 Clostridiales bacterium | reverse complement strand
GAGTACTGGACAACGCTGCTGGTCACGCTGACCGGCGCAGGTTCAGGGCTGGCTGCCCTCGTGATCTTCCCGCATGTCCGGCAACGGCTGGCTGGCTGGACCTCGCTCTGGGAAGAGGTCAATGACAGCAATCGCCAGATCGTTTACAGCCTGCAGGCCATTGCCCGCGGTGGCCTGTTCGGCCGCGGCATCGCCAATGGCAGCCCGGAAGGCATTCCGCTGGCGTCGTCGGATATGGTTTTCGCCATTGTCTGTGAGGAAATGGGACTGATTGCCGGCCTTGGCCTGGTTCTGCTCTTCATCGTCTTGTGGCTGCGGGCTGCCCGGGTTGCGGTCATCGCCCGTGATGGCTTTACCTCCAGCCTGGCGCTGGGCATCGGCACAGCACTGTTTCTCGAAGCGGTCATTGTCATCGGCGGTGTTACCGGCCTGATTCCGCTGACCGGGGCAACTTTGCCGCTGATCGCTGAAGGTGGCAGCTCGCTGCTGGCCAAGACTTTTATGCTGGCCCTGCTGATCGGGCTGTCAGCTCGCCGCAAAGGGGTGAAGTAGCCATGCGCCTGTTGATTCGCAACTTAAAAGTAGCTTTACTGCTTTTTCTGGCTCTTTCGCTGGCCCTGCTGACGGGTCTGGTTATTCAGCAAAACCGCAGCCGCAATGAACTGTTTGCCGCAGCCGGAGAAAATAAAGCGGCGCTGAAAAGCCGCTATGCCAATGCCGGAACCATTGTTGACCGCAACGGCGTTGTCCTGGCTGAAAGCATCGATGGCCAAAGGACTTACAGCCGTGACAAGGGCGTTGCACGAGCTGTGCTTCATCTGGTCGGCGACTATACGCACAACATCGATAATACGATCGAAGCACGCTATCAGGCCAATCTGCTGGGCAGCGGCCGCAACCTTCTGCATCAGCTGATTCTGGATTTGAGCGGACATGGCCTGGCGGGCGACAACATCACCCTGGCGATTGACAGTGCGCTGTCCGAGCGGGCCTATGATCTGCTCGACGGCCGGCGCGGTTCGGTCGTCATCATCAATTACCAGACAGGCGCTGTGCTGACTGCGGTCAGCTCACCGTCGACTTCACCGGCCTCGGTTATAGCATACAAAGACATTCCTGATACGGCTCTGTTCAACCGTGCTTTGCAGGGTGCCTACGCACCGGGTTCGACATTCAAGATCCTGACGGCAGCCGCCTGGCTGGAAAGCAGTAATTTTGACAGCGAATACAGCGTTGATTGCCAGGGCCAGTCAACCGTGAGCGCCGACGGGGCAGACGAGAGCGGCGATGGCCATGGCAAAGTCGATCTGACTGAAGCCTTCGCTGAATCCTGCAATGTCTATTTTGGCGAATTAGGGGTCAAAATGGGCAACCGGTCCTTGCTGGCGATCGCTGATGACTTTGGCCTGACCAGTCCTCTGACTTTGGGGCGGCTGGATGTCAGAACGGGCATAATCAGCGGCACTGACGATCCGACTGCATTGTCCTGGCTGTCAATCGGCCAGCCATCAGGTGAAACCACGCTGCAGATGACGCCGTTGCAAATGGCGATGATGGCGGGTGCCATCGCCAACGAAGGCCAGATGATGCAGCCTTGGCTGGTTGACCATCTGACCGATCCGGCCGGACGTGACTTTCAGAATGCCAAGCCGACGGTTCTGCGCACGGTTGCCAGCCGCCAGATCTGCGAACAGCTGGAAACACTGATGATCAGCGTCACAGAAAACGGAACCGGCAGGCCTGCGGCAGTCAAAGGACTGGCGATTGCCGGCAAGACAGGCACCGTGCAGGTTGAGGGCAAGAAAAACAATGCGCTTTACGTTGGTTATATTGTTGATGAAAAGAGTCCTTATGCCATCGCTGTCGTCATCGAAGAAGGCGGCTCCGGCCGGGAGGCTGCCGCCCCGATTGCGGGCAAGCTGCTTAAAATGGTCAGTTCACTTCAAGAATAAACCGGTCAGCCATCGCAGCAACAACAGTAGCGGATAGGCCAGCAGGCCGAGCCCGGCGATGATCCAGACCGACTGGCTCTGCGGGGCCGGCAGGTTGAGCAGTCCGGCAAAAATGATCGATTCAGCAAAAAACAGTGCTGCCATGCCGATAAGCAGCAGCCCTCGTTTCCAGTTCAGCGGCAGACAGACCCGCAGGAGAATAGCCAAGGTCACCAGCCCGGCGACCATCACCGAAATCAGGCGAGTCTGGTCTTCACTGATTGTCAGTTGCCCCTGCAAAACTTTAATGACCAGGATCATCAGGGTAATTGCCAGACCGCCAGGTACCGCGGTTCTGACCACCCGGCCTAGGAATCCCGGCTGTATTCTTTTATGATTCTGTTCCAGCGCGAGAAAAAAGGCCGGGATACCGATGCCAAAGCCACCGAGCAAGGTCTGGTGGATCGGATCAAAGGGGTAGGCGAGCCCGAGCAGAATGAAAATAACCGATAGCAAGCTGGCATAGGTCGTTTTGACCAGAAAAAGACTGGCAACCCGTTCGATGTTGCCGATGACCTGGCGGCCTTCGCGCACAACGTCGGGCATGACCATGAAATCAGAGTCCAGAAGCACGATATGGGCGATGTTCTTGGCCGCGTCGCTGCCGGAGGCCATGACGATGCTGCAATCCGCCTCGCGCAAGGCCTGCACGTCGTTGACACCGTCGCCGGTCATGGCGACAATATTGCCTTGCTGACGGAGCGCGGCGATCAGGTGCTTTTTCATCCGGGGGGTGACATGGCCAAATACTGTGTAGCGCTGGACGGCATCGGCCAGAGTCTGCGGATCATCACACAGCCGGGAGGCATCGATCACCTGATCGGCGCCGCTGACAGAAAGCCTTCTGGCCACAGCGGCCACAGCAGCCGGATGGTCGCCGGAGATCAGCTTGACGGTGACATCATTTTCAGCAAAAAAATCGAGTGCACTGCGGGCTTCCGGCCGGATGACATCGGCCATCAGGATTAAAGCGCGCGGTATGACATCTGGACCGGGATTTTCAACATTGGATTCCTGCAGCGTCTGGGCGATCAGAACCACCCGGTTGCCTTGTTCGGCCAGCTCTTCAACCTGCCGGGTGACAGCCGGCCAGCGATCCCCCAGAATGTAATCGGCCGAGCCAAGGAACCAGGTTCCCTGTCCGGCAAAAGACGCGCTTGACCATTTACGGGCCGAGGAAAAGGGGATTCGGCTGAGTACGGCCCAGTCCGGTGCGGATCCGAAATGGCTGGCCAGCGCTGCAGCGGTTGAGTTTCGCTCCCGGAAAGCGGCGACAATCGCTGCGGCCGCCTGTCCGAGCTCATCAGGACACATCGTCTGGCTATCACTATCAGCCAGCGGGATCAGTTCAGTAACCTCCAGCGTCCCTTGCGTCAGCGTGCCCGTCTTGTCCAGACACAGCACATTGGTGCGGGCCAGAACTTCGATGCCGGCCAGTTCCTGAACCATGGCCCGCCGCCGGGCCAGCCGGATAATGCCGACCGCCAGTGTCACACTGGTTAACAGGACCAGCCCCTCGGGGATCATGCCGATCATGCCGGCTGAAGTGCTGACTACGGCATCCTGCCAGCTGACCTGCAGCCGCAGATATTGATTTAAAAAAGAGAGCAGGCCAACGGGGATAATGATCAGCGAAATCACCCGAATGACCCGGTTGATGACCTGCAGGATTTCCGAACGGGCACGTTTGTAGCGACGGGCCTCGACCGTGATCTGCTGGGCATAATTATCCTGGCCGACATGGATGACCTGAGCCTGCCCGCTGCCGGAAACGACAAAACTGCCCGACAGGACCTGGTCACCCGGCAGTTTGTGAACCGGCTCCGATTCGCCGGTCAGCAAGGACTCGTCCATTTCCAGCTCCTGTGAAATGACAACCTGAGCATCCGCACTCACCTGGCTGCCCGGCAGCAGGACAACCTGATCATCGAGTACCAGCTGGTCGGGCGCGATTTTCTGTTCCAGCCCGTCGCGGATGACGATCGCAGTGACATCCGTCAGGATTGACAGGCTGTCGATGACTTTTTTGGCCCGGATCTCCTGCACAATACCGATCAGGATGTTGCTGACAATAACCCCCATGAACAAGGTGTTTGCGATCCGGCCGGTTGTCAGGATCAGCAGAAAAATCAGCAAGTTGATCAGGTTAAAATATGTAAACAGATTGCCCGTGATGATCTGGGCAATGGTTTTGGAATGGGCAGCCGGCAGGACATTGACCTGGCCGGTGGCCTGCCGCTGCCGGACCTCTTCGGCAGTCAGGCCGTTTTGCCGAATGTTGTTGTCGTTCAAATCAGTCACCTCTTGCAGTCAGCTTGTAGACCAATGTCAATAGCTTATTCAAAATTTGAATTACCTGTCCGTCAATTTAAAGATGCCTGCCTTGTTCATTCGCAATACATCCTCATGCGGGCTATGAGAATATGATAGCACGAAAAGAGGCTATCATAAAATCAATATAATGACGACAGGGTATGTGTCAAAAATAAGGCAACCTCACGTCATCACACAGTTAAGTCCAAAAATGTGTTAGAATTAACATTAAAGCTGACTTATCGGTTTAAACCATGAAAGCGAGGTCAAGATATGAGCATCATCTATTTTTCTCATGGCGGCGGCCCGCTACCGATTCTGGACGATCCTTCCCACGCAAAAATGATTGAATTTATGAAAAAACTGCCGTCAATCATCCCGCGTCCGGAGGCGATTGTCGTCTTCAGCGCGCATTGGGAAGAAAATGTCGTCACCCTTCAGAGCGGCCTGCAGCCGGACATTTTCTACGATTATTACGGTTTTCCTGAAGCAGCTTACCAGATTCAATATCCCTGTCAGGGAAATCCGTCACTGGCAGCTGAGGCTGCAAAGCTGCTAACCCAGCATGGTGTTCAGAATCGTCTGGACGACAGCAGACCTTATGACCATGGCTCCTACATCCCCCTGAAAATGATGTATCCAGAAGCCGATATACCGGTCATCCAGATTTCACTGCATCATAATCTCCAGCCGCAGACCCATCTAGACATCGGTAAAGCTTTGCGCCCGTTGAATGCAGAAAACATACTCTTCATCGGATCTGGTTTTTCTTTCCATAATATGATGCGCTTCGACTTTGCGGGCAGAACGACCGAAGATCCGCTCAACAATCAGTTTCAGGACAGCCTGATCAGGCTATGCTGCGAAGAAAAAGACGAAGCAAACCTATGGAGACAGTTCATCAACTGGCAAGAAATACCTGGCGCCAGATATTGTCACCCGCGCGAAGAACATTTGCTGCCTCTGCTGGTCTGCGCCGGATTAGCGACGAGTCAAGCTGAAAAAGTATTTGACGACTATATCCTCGGCAAGCGGGCAACGGCATTTTCATGGCGTTGATGGCATCAGTGCGATAAAATCCGCGATGCCCTGGCATATTTTCGCTTGATAAGCGCGATCTGACAATCGGCGATCTTCTTCCGGATTGGTCATAAAGCCCATTTCCAGCAGAAAGGCCGGCATGTCGTTAGCCCAGTTCAACCCCACGTAATTACTACTGGCGTTCAGCGTGCCTGCCCGGGCTCCGGTCGCCTGGCAGACGCAGTCCCGCAGCTGCTTTCCCCAGGCAAGCAGCTGATCTTTGTAAATCCCTGTGTCGGCGACGAAAACCCCGACACCGTTGCGGGTGGAATCGGTCGAACCATCGCAGTGCAGCCGAATATAAACATCTGGCTGATGAGCACGCGCAAACTCAGCACGTTCAATGTTGGAAATGTTGACATCGTTGGTTGTCCGAGTCATGTAAACCGTGCAGCCCTGATTTTCCAGCCAAGTTTGCAATAAAAACGAAATTTCGAGATTAACTTCATATTCCGGGCGGCCAGTGGCGACTCCGGAGGTGCCACCCTTGACATCGGGGCGCATTTCGGTTGAGCCGGGTGCGAGAGGTTCCAGCTCGCCGCCTGCCTTCAGCTGGTGTCCCGGATCAATGACCACGACATAACCGGACAGACGGTCGCTGGAAGGGATAACCAGATCGACTACTGTTGTCGTTGTCGAAACAGGCGTTGGTTTGGCTGTCGGTTTGGCTGTCGGTGTCGGTATCGGGGTCGGTGAGGGCGAAATAACCAACTCGGTTGTTGTTGCTGCTGACGTGACAACCTCAGATGCAGCCGTTGTTGCTGCGATCGTCTCTGGCTTTGTCGTTGCTACTGTTGTTGTTTCGCTGTTGATCGTGACGACCGGCGTCAGACAACCTGAGACAGACAGGACCAAGAACAGAATTATCGCAATAGGATAGATTTTTCGCATGGTTCCTCCGGATGGCCATGCCCTCCGTAACGGTATCAGATACCAAAACGGAACGCTGTTTTTGAGATCAATCTGCCCAATTATTTTTTTCTTCTGCATATAATTTGGGAAGAATAGCCGCGAGGTTTGTGAACTCAGAGAAATTGTGCTCGAGCAGTGCGCTCAGGAGCGGCTTGACCTGTGCATGGGCTTCCGGTGGAATCAAGCACTGTGCGACACCCTGGATGATGTGGTAGCCGATCCAGAAGCGGGATCTCAATTCACAGCCGTATTCAGTGTCTCTTGCAGTATGCAGCATGACAATGGGCAGACCCATATCGGCGTTAGCTGTCACCAGAAAAGAACAGGCCGGCGTCATTGTTTTTTCCGTATTCAAGCCCATCTTTGCGGGGTTTTCAAAATGGATTGTGATTTCTGCCGGTTCAGTGCCGGGGATTAGAGACTCGTTGACGATGTGCGTCACGCCGCGACACTTGTCCGGAATGTCCGTGCCCGGATCCAGGATGTAGGACCTGTCCTCATCACTGATTCGCAGACCGTAATGATCGTATGGATCCCAGATGGAATAACGCAGGGGATCCAAGCCGTGCCAGCCAAAAAACCATTGGAGCATGGCGCCCTTGCTGCCTTCAAAACGTGTCAGGTTCGTCACGAGGAAACCGCCTTGCTTCAGTGTAAAAAGGCCGGTTTCACCAGGCAGATAGCCATCATCAAAGATTCTATTGATATCGGCAATCTCCTGACCGTTCCCGTCATTTTGCCAGGGATCCTTCAGAAATTCCAGTTTTTCGGCTGGGACTTCGGCCATCTCGCGCTCAAAAAAATGATAGTAGCTCTTATTCCTGGCACCTGCTGCTACCGGGACCTTGGATACGCTCATTTTATCGCCTCCTCGTTGTTGATTGTACACCTTCATTGTAGTCAACGAAAAAGGGATTAGCAAATGAATTTAAATGTGTGGTCAGTTATGACAGCAATGACAAAACCGCAGTGATCTCAAGCTGAGCGGTGTCTATTTTCTGTTTGGAACATCTGACCAGTCGGGAGACAGAAAGGTCTACATTGGTCAGGCAGCCAATCGCAAGAATGGCGAGGGAATTCTTTGCCGGCTGCTAGAGCATCGGCGCAATCCGGAAAAAGATTATTGGAATGAAGCTGTTATTTTTACCACATCAAACAACTCTTTTGGAGCAACAGAAATCAGCTATCTCGAAAACCGCTTCTGTAGTCTGGCATCCGAAGCCGGCCGCTATATTGTCAAAAACGGAAATGATCCGACACCAGGCCATATCACTGAAGAGAAAGAATGTGAACTGGATGAATTCATCGTAAATGCCAGAATTGTAATGGGCATGCTAGGACACCCTATATTTGAACCGATTCTGATTAGACCATCCGCTAATGAAAGTAATCTAGATAATTACTGTGAGACGATTCCATTTTATTTAAGAACAGCCAAAACCAACGCAACAGGTCGATGTACCCGCGAAGGATTTGTTGTCCTTAAGGGCAGCCAGCTGTCAGCACAGCCAACCTCAAGTTGCCCAGAATCGATCAAGAGGTTGCGGGAAAAGTATGCTGATCGGATCGACCAGCAAGCCATCCTGACAGATAATATACTCTTGTCCAGCCCGTCAGCTGCAGCAAGCTTTGTGACCTACGCCAGTACCAACGGTGTAGTTTTGTGGATTACAAAAGATGGTCGGTCATTTAAAGAGTATGAAAGCTAACCGTGCGAAAGGAAAACCTATTTGACAATATATCAAATTTGACATATAATATAATTACTCGAGGTGCAAGGTATGACCCAATATGAGGTAGAGTTCTTCGAAGATGAACAAGGATTCTGTCCTATTGCAGAATGGTTAAGAGATCTGAACCGCATCAACAGCAAAGAGAATAGATCCATGCTTAGAAAGGTCTACTTTCAAATTGAAAGATTAGAAAATGAAGGACCGAGTATAGGGGAACCTGTTGCGAAAAGACTAGATCAAGATATATGGGAATTGCGACCGATTCCCAATCGAATATTTTTTGGCATAATAAGAGGGAATCGGATTGTCTTGCTTCATCACTTCCGAAAGCGAAGTCAAAAGACTCCTAGACATG
>DMJC01000137.1 GCA_003451915.1 Clostridiales bacterium | reverse complement strand
GCCTTATATAGATGCGGCCAATCAAATGACTCTCACGTTCCAAATGATAGCCTTGATCCAATAATGTCTGTTCAATGACTGTCAGCAGCCGTTCTTCATCCGGCGGCTGATGGCCAACCCGGAAACGACGGCGTCGCATCAGCCGTTTGAGACTCCTTGGATCACCAGGGTCGTATCTTTCGAGATCGTAGGTGTTAAAAGCATGCCAGAATGTTACGAAAGCCAATATGGCATAGATCAAAATCATAACAATCCGGCCGATTCGGACAATATCTGCTCCGATTTCGGCCGGAATGCGGTCAGCCAGACTGAACAGCCAGTAAAGTAAGGCGCCAAACACGATTAGATAAAAGATCGGCAGAATGACATCTTTGCGCAGCCAGTGCCGTCCGGTCATAAATATCCTCCAGGGTTTGAAGTCCCGATACGGGCTGGCTCTATTTTAGCATAGGCAGAAAGCAAAGATAAAGGATTAATCTTCCGGAATATCCTCTTTCAGAACAACTGTTATCTGCATTTGCTTATTGCCGCGCATAATTGTCATGACCATTTCATCGCCAGGCTTTAAAGTGTCTTTGACCGCGATCAGACTGGCAATCGTCAATGTTTCCTGGCCGTTGGCAGCAATGATGATATCCTTGGCTTGCAGCCCTGCTTTGTCAGCCGGACTGTCAGGAACGATTTCGACGATATAGACGCCGACATGCAGGTTGTAAGCTTCAGCCATCTGACTGTTGATGTCACGGGTTGATATGCCGATCAACGTACGGCCTTTGACATACCCGTAATTGATCAGATCCTCGATGATCGGTTTGGCATGGTCAATCGGGATGGCAAAACCCAGGCCTTCAACGCCAGTTTCGCTCGTTTTGGCAGTGTTGATGCCGATCACTTCACCAAACGAATTAAAGAGCGGTCCGCCTGAGTTGCCGGGATTAATGGCAGCATCAGTCTGCAAGAGATTGATGGTCTGATTGTCCAAGGTTATCGCACGGTCGAGTGCGCTGATGATCCCTGCTGTTACTGTACCGCTCAGTTCACCGAGTGGATTGCCGATGGCGACTGCCAGTTCTCCGACCTGCAGGTCAGATGAGTTGCCGAGATAAACAGTCGGCAGGCTAGTGGCCTCAATTTTAATGACTGCCAGGTCATTTCTGGGGTCAGCACCTTTCAGCTCGGCATCGTACACATCACCATTATCCATGACGACCGTAATGGTCTCTGCTTCTGCTATGACGTGATTGTTGGTGACGATGTAGCCATCTGGCGTGAGGATAAAACCGGAACCGGCAGCCTGGGCTTGGCCGGTCTGACCGAAAAAGTCAGTGGCCGTTACAGTTGTGTTGATGGCCACGACAGCTGGCTTGTTCATTGCTGCAATGGCCATGATTGAGAGCGCTTCACCATCCTCACGAGTTGCTGCATCGGTGACACTCCAGTGTTTGCCGTTGTTGCCGGTTGTCGTTGTGCTCGTTGTCTCAGTCGGCAGGGGACCCCAGGTTGTTTCATTTGTCCCCGGCAAACCGTTCCCGAAAAAGCGCATGGCCAAAGCGCCGCCCAAGGCAGTAAATAAAACTGCAACCGCCAGAAAAACGGCGATCAGGCCGATAACACTGGCTGCTGAACGTTTGTGCGCCGGAGTTTCTGGCTGGTTTTGAAACGGATTGCTGCCTGCTGGATGCGGATAGACGTAATATTGCTGCGGGATCTGGCCCGCTTGCTGTACATTCAGATTTTGCTGATCATTTTTATTCATTTCATGGTTATCCATTTTGGTCGCCCCCTCATCAAATCAATGACGGATGTTTTCTATTACCTTTATACACCTCATTTTTGAGCTAGTGAGGAATAAAATACGAATATTTTTGATTATTTTGTGACATGATTATGACTAGTGTCATGTAATACTTAAAACTGTTGGTCTGCAGCCCGCCACGGCAATATCGTGTCGGGCTGCGGACGTACAGTTTATTGCATTACATGACACTATTAATCAATCGATTTCACGGAATAAAGTCGCACGCGCCAGGAGATCAATACCGCGCTGAATTATTTTCATCAAGACGAGATATAAGGCCGGCAGGACGGTCGAAGCCAGCAGGCCGCCGGCAAATGTCAGTACGATCAGCAGACCGCCGGCAATGATGCCGACCAGCATGCTGGTGCCGTCGCCCAAGCCAGAAAAGTAATCGGTTGAGCGGGCAATCACGGTGTTGATGTACTCAAGTGCGTTTTGGGGCAGAGTTGACAGATCGACTGTGATGCGGGACTGCCAGAAATGCAAGAAAGCCAGAAAACCAAATACAAACTTAAGCGCAAGCAGCAAGAGAATCGGAATTTTGAGGGCAATGTTAAGCCGATAGTAATAACGGCAGATCATCGGTGTCAGAAAAGCAAGAAAAAAGAAAAAGATGTAAGGCAGATAGGTTGGCATGGCCAGCCAGGCGGGAGCTTTTTCCGGATAGATCAGAAAATAGGCAAATACAGTGAGAAAGAGCCAGCCGATCAGCCAGAAAAATCCGATGTGGCGGCGCGTTTCATATTCTGTATCGCTCCAGACTGGCCCCATCAGAAAACCTTCCAGGAAATCCATGACCTTACCTCTCATTTTTTAATCTTCTGTTATTTTAACAGAAATCAGTGCGCAGGTAAACCTTCACAGCTAGTGGGCCTGCGAAACTTCGTTTAAAAATAACGCAATAAATTATAAGCGAAAAGGTACACGGCTGAGTTTTTCGATCATCCGGCGCAATTTACTCGCGTCTTTTGCAGTAAACAGA
>DMJC01000001.1 GCA_003451915.1 Clostridiales bacterium | reverse complement strand
GTGCCAGACCGCCAACTTTGTTGACACTGATCAGCCCTTCGTCACGGCCACCCCAGAAAACCTCGGAATGACCGCCGAGATCCTCAATCGGAATCGCCAGACCATGGATGCGGAACATCATGTCGGATTTGGCGACCGGCTGACCGTCAACGGTCAGTTCGATGTTTTCGATGGTCGAAACCCAGATCCCGCGGTAGCTGAGGTTGTCGATCTGGAAGGTGTAGCCGGTGCAGCGGCCGGCAATGTCTTTGTTTTTAAGCGTGCCGGCTTTGAGCGGCCGGGTCATGAGCAGATGATGGCCGAGTACCTGATCGACGATCGTCAGACGTTCCTGAATGCTTTTGTTCATTTGATTTCCTCCCTTATCGAGTGGTTATTTATCGTGATGCTTCTATTATATCAAGATATTGGCCTTCCTAACTCGATCTGGCATTTTTTCATGATTAAATATATAATCTGTTATATGCAAAAATACGCTGACATCTGGAATCGCTTTTTTCTGGCAATCATGGCCATCGGCCTGTTCGCCGGAGTCAGCACGCAGTTTTTCAACGCCACCCTGTCGCTGCATGTGAGCTCGTCGGGTGGCGCAGCGTCGTTTACCGGCGTCCTGATGATGGTGTTCACCCTTGCTGCTTCAATTTTCCGCATGGTCGGCGGCCATCTGTCAGACAATATGGGCCGGCGTCCGATCATCCTGGCCGGTCTGGCCATTTTTCTGGGATCAACGCTGGCCAGCGGCCTGGTCGCTGAACTGGGCTGGCTGGTGCCGCTGCGCATATTGCAGGGCATCGGATTTGCAGCCTCCAGTACGGGCATGTCGGTCGCGGTAGCTGATGTCGTTCGCAAAGAGAAAATCGGCGAGGCCATTGGTTATTATGGTCTGGGCACAGCACTGACCCAGGCTGTCGGACCGGCTATTGCACTGGAAATCATGGCCAGCCGGGGCTTTTCGGCGATTGCCTTTGTTGCCGCCGGCATGCTGGGCCTTTCTTTTCTGGTCACCTTGTTTAACCGGTATGAAAAAGTCCCGCAGTTTGCGCGGCCAAAGGCTGTTAAGGTAGCTGGCGATAACGCTGCAAGCACTGAAAAACAAAAAAAGATTTCCTTCTGGGTGCTCTTTGAAAAAAAGGCAGTTCCGTCAGCCATTGTCCAGTTCACCGTTTCGCTGGCTTTCGGCTCGGTCATGGCTTTTCTGACGCTTTATGCCCTGCAGAAAGATATTGACAATGCTGGTCTGTTTTTTACACTTTCGGCTGGCAGTACTGTTTTGTCCCGATTGATCACCGGACGGCTGACCGACCGCTTCGGTCCGATTTATTCACTGGTGCCGGGTATCGTGCTGGCGATTTTAGCTTTTAACGCCCTGACATTCAATCATCAGGCTGACTGGCTGTTTTTTCCGGCTGGTGTTCTTTTTGGACTGGCTAACGGAATGATCGGCCCGGCCTTGAATGCGACAGCGATCCGACGCTCACCGGACCATCGCCGCGGTGCAGCCTCGGCGACCTACATGGTACCGCTTGAACTGGCTTTGGCGCTGGCCGCTGTCCTCTGGGGTGCGATCATTGACTGCAGCTCCTTTGAAGTCGTGTTTGGCTGCGGTGTGGGCATATTGTTCGTGTCGCTGATTTTAGCGATCATATTTTTTGGGAGAAAAAATCAGGATATATAAAACAAATATTATTTGGTGTTATATTTTACGAATATTTTTGCTATAATAATAACAGCAATTTATGGAGCGTGATTTATATGCCAAATATTAAACCGATATCTGATCTTAGAAATTATAATGAGGTTTTACGTGATATCTCCGACGGATCACCTGTTTTTTTGACGAAAAATGGGAGAGGGCGTTATGTCGTTCTGGATCTTCATGAGTACGAGCACAATCAGGCTACTATTAAGCTGCTGACTGAGTTAGCCAAAGGTGAACAATCTGGCCGAAAGAATGGATGGATATCGATTGATGAAATAGAAACCACCTTTGGTCTGAAGAATGGCTAATATAAAGTTTTCGCCGGAAGCTCAGAATGATCTGACTGAAGTTCGTGATTATATAGCAGAAGAACTGGGTAATTCGAAAGCAGCAGATTCGACAATCCCTGGTATTCTGCAAAGTGTTCGGATTCTTGAGCATTTCCCCGAATCAGGATCCCCATTATCCCGGATCATTTCTGTTGATACGGGCTTTCGCTATGTGATCTATAAGAACTATTTATCTTTTTATCGTCACATCAATGGTACGATATATATAGATCGAATTTTATATGGAAAACGTGATTACATGCGGATCCTGTTTCGTGATTCGGATAATCTTTCAGCCGAAGATTAACAGTAAGCCTTCAGTACCCGCAACGCCCGTAAAGTAATCCACTTGGACGGTTTGCCCTTCTGCTCGATTCTGACCAGCATTTTGCCATTGAAGCTGTTCTCCAGAATCCAGCGGCCGTCTGGCTTTTGCAGTCCCTTAATAATTTCCAGCGCATCGCGCAGGCGCTCGTCCCACCAGCCCAGGCTGGCAAAAATATCGAGCAGTTCCAGAATATCCGTCTGGTACATCAGCGGGAAGCCGGGTTTTAGCCAGCCGGGTTTGGCCACCTCCGCCAGGTCGTGACTCCTTTTGTAAAGGTAATGTTTGAGGAAATATTCGCCGAGCTCGTTGATTTTTGCCAAGACGGACGGACTGCGCTGGTCGGCCGGAATGGCCGCCAGGGCTTTGAACGCCTTGGCGACGCCCATGTGGCAGGAGTGCTTGCCCCAGCACATCTCAAAGCGATCATAGTTTGCGTTGCGCGGCGGCTGGCTCTCCCCGTCATCGGCACGTTGCCAGGTTGTGATCCAGTCGATTGCTTTCTGCACTCGCGGGTCATCGAGATAGCCCGGTCTGATCAGGCTGAAGACCATATTGCCGGTCAGGCAGGGGATGACACCGCTGGCCAGCCCGCCGCCGGTTTTGGCACTGTGGGTGTAAGAAAAGCCGCTTGATTCCGGACTTTGCGAATTGTTGAGGATAAATTCGCAGGCTTGATGGACATTTCCGTCAGCAGGATCAGCGCCAAGTTCGGCCAGCAGAAGCAAGTTCCAGACCGAGCCGGTATATTTGTCATTGTAGAAGCGGAGCGGATCACCCCAAGATCCGTCAGCGTTCATCGTCAGAAAAATCTGATGAATAAGACCTGTTGACATGGCGGCCAGCCTGGCTGCAGCAACCTCCGGATCATCGGAGATGCGCCCAAGCAATGTGGTCATCGTCTGATGATAGACCGCAGGATCGTCCGGTCCGGTCAGCCATTGGATCAGTTCGGAATCATCCATAAGTCATCACACCCTTTGCAGTCTTTACTGATTCTTTTATAGCACGCCCGATCCGCTGCTTCGATCACGATAATTATCATCAGGAAGACGCACAGGTTACGTTTTATGCGAAGCAGTTCAAGTATAATTCAATTAATGTGAAAATTATATGCAAGGGGGTCACTTGACATGTCCCACTATACAGAACTCGAAAATCTTAAAACATTGTTTCGCAGTGCACTGTCTGCCATGGACAAACCACGCAGTGTCCGGCTGGCAATCGATGCGCTGGCTTCGGGAACAGCCGATCTGGTTACGCTCTATGAGCAGGTTCTGGCGCCAACGCTCAACACCATGACCGATGCCTCGCTTGACCAGGCCCTCTACATCTGGCAGGAGCATGTCCGCAGCGGCATTATCCGATCGATCATCGAAGCCTGCTATCCACATTTGCTGAATATCCTGGATCGTTCGGGCATCGAGCTGACCAAAGGCAAGGTGGTCATCGTATCGCCGACCGATGAATTCCACGAACTCGGCGCGAGAATGGGATCCGACTTTTTCAATCTAGCCACACCTTTTCGGTTTTTTAGGT
>DMJC01000077.1 GCA_003451915.1 Clostridiales bacterium | reverse complement strand
GTATTTGAGTCTATCCTCGAGTTCAGCCCGCGACAGCAACCCCTTGCTTTCACAGAGCAGATTGGAAAGATTGTTGAATAGGATCGCTTCCGGGCTTGTGTTCAATTGAATATGGTTGATGCTGTAAAGAGTGGCATCACTGATCAGGGACAGCAGTTTGCCGAACAGACCGTTGATCATCAGCGATGATCCGTAAAAAGGTGCATCGCTGACCGCCTTGATTTCATCGGCAATCCCGCGGATCTTTGTGATCAAATCCTTGGCTTGCCCTTTGGGCTGGAACAGCAGATAATCTGCGATTCCAGTCTGCAAGGCAGCGGTGTTGATACCCAGAAAACTGGATAAAATCGGGTTGAGTTGGCTGACCCTATCATCGCCTGACGACAACCGCTCAGCCGATCGGATTTCACTGATCATCCGCGGTGAAACGCAAAAATAGATCGCCGAGTAATTCTTGTTGAAATTCTCGAGATGCCGGGTATTCTGATAAGCGATCCGGCAGGTGCCTGGTGTATAAAGATTCAGTCGATCGTTGATTTTTTCCTCATAATCGCCATCCAGCAAAAAAAGAAATTCGAAATAATTGGGACGGCGCATGAGCAATTTGGAGAGATCAACATCGTTTTGCGTGAATTGATGGCTGGATAATGATTTCGGCACATAAACCGTACCCTGATAACAGCCATCTTGATTGTCGTTTCTAAACACAAGCAGGGGAACCCGCAGATCATAGTCCAATAGGCGCTCAAATGGATCGACTGTGATCTTGAGCGCTTCACTGGCAAACACCAGGTTTTCATGTTTGGCTGATCGAGTAGGATCGGGCACTGGCAGCACCATCTCTTTTCCAATCCGACAATATGATACAGATTTATCAATATGTTACAACGAGTGGTCATTGCTTTTCAAGCATAGATCATCGAAAATAATGATAAGCATACTCAATATTTAAAGGCTCTTGCGGCCGGGAAGCAGGCATATTAGGCGGAAAGAAAATCTTAACCAGGGTTGGCAGTGCTGGACAGGCGCATCCGGATTGTTTGTCTCCTTTTTTGGCGGTGAGCCGCCGAAAAAATTCGATGTTGATCTGCCCCATGACATCATGATCCACAAGGACCGTCAGGCCGATGCGATCTCTGGCGGCGGTGGCGGTTTCTTCCCCGGCGAGAGCTATAATTCTACCCGACAGCTTTTCATCCCGGAGGAGGCGCAGGGCGATCTGATTTATCTGGACTTTGAAGGCGTCTACATGTATGCCCAGATTGAGATCAACAGTCAGACTGTAGCCAAGCATGTCAACGGCTATACCGGATTCAAGGTTAAAATCAATGAATATCTCCAGTATGGCAAATCCAACGAAATCAAGGTCAGCATCAAAAACACCTGCCAACCCAACTCGCGCTGGTATTCCGGGTCCGGACTCTACCGTAATGTCCACCTGCTGCGGGTTCCGGCTTTCCATATCGAACCGGATGGTGTACGCGTCACGACACTGGATGCTGATCCGGATCTGGCCACAATCAGACTTTCCACGGATGTTCAGAATGCTTCTCTTCAGCACCGCTCAGGCTATGTCGTCAGTAAAATTCTGGGGGCACAGGGCGAGCTCATCCGCGAGGTGCGCAGCAAGATCAACGTATTTGGCGGTCAGCGCATCACGGTTGACCAGCGGGTCAGTCTGACCGACCCCCGCTTGTGGTACGTCGAATCGCCGGCGCTTTACATCTGTGAAACAACGCTGGTGGATCTGACCAACTCACAGATCGATTCAGAGGTGACGACATTCGGCATCCGCAAACTTCAGCTGGACACGGTTCACGGCCTGCGGATCAATGGTCAGACGGTCAAGCTGAAAGGCGGCTGCATTCATCATGATAACGGCCTGCTCGGTTCCTGCGCATTCGAAGATGCCGAAGAGCGTCGGGTTGTTCTGCTGAAAGAGGCAGGCTACAATGCGGTGCGTTCCGCGCACAACCCGATCAGCAAGGCTTTTCTCGATGCCTGTGACCGGCACGGACTGCTGGTCATGGATGAGTTCACCGACACCTGGACCAAGACCAAAGCGGATTACGACTATGCATTTTCCCTGACCGAATGGTGGGAGCAGGATCTGGAGGCGATGGTCCGCAAAGATTACAACCATCCCAGTGTCATCCTCTATTCAATCGGCAATGAGATTCCGGAATGCGGGTCAGACTTCAATGCCGAATGGGGGCGTAAATTTGTCAGTAAGATCCGTTCACTGGATTCGACTCGGTTTATCACCAACGGCATCAATGTGCTGCTGGCAGTCATGGATCGAGTGGGCGAGATCATGGCTGCAATCAAATCACAGAGTCAGGAGGAGACATCGGGCGGCCAGGGACTCAACCAGATGATCAACGATCTGGGACAAATGATGGGCCTTCTCGCGATTCACCCCTTATCCAGCCAGGCGATCGAGGAATCCTGCGACATGCTTGATGTTGTCGGCTACAATTATTCGGCTTCCCGCTATGAACTGGATCACCAGAGCCATCCGGAGCGCATCTGCGTCGGCACCGAAACCAGCCCGGCTGCCCTGGACGAGAACTGGGAACTGGTCAAGAAACACAGCTATGTCCTGGGGGACTTCAGCTGGACGGCCTGGGATTATCTCGGTGAAACCGGCATCGGCGCGATTAATTACAAGAAAGATCTCGATGGCAAGCCGAGCTTCATGAAAGGCTTCCCCTGGATTGATGCCTGGTGCGGCGACCTGGATATCACCGGCTTCCGCAAACCGGTTTCCTACTGGCGGGAAACGGTCTGGAATGGCCGCAGCCATCAGCCCTATGCCGCTGTGCAGTTCCCCGAGCATTTTGGCAAGACGCCAGTCAAGGGGACCTGGTCTTTTACCGATGCGATCAGCAGCTGGACCTGGCCGGGTTATGAAGGCATGGGCATCGTGGTGGAGGCCTATGCCGACGCTGAGGAGGCTGAACTCCTGATCAACGGCCAATCCAAAGGCCGGATTCCGGTCGGCGATGATTTCAAGAAGTTTTACTGTCAATGGAAAACGACCTATGAGCCCGGCAAGTTGGAAATCATCACTTACATTGGCGGCCAGGCGGTCGGCTACACCGATCTGAGAACGGCAGGCGAACCCGGGATTGTCGTCATGCTGGAGAAAGAGAAGGTTCGTGCTGGCAGCAATGACCTCTGCTATCTGGCCATCGAGCTGCGCGATGCCGATGGCGTGCTGAACCCTGCCACCGACCGGCTGCTCACGGTTCAGGTCGAGGGACCAGCCGTTCTGGTCGGCTGTGGTTCGGCTGATCCGAAAACACTGGAAAAATACTGTGATAACACCCATATGACCTATTACGGCCGGCTGCAGGCGATCATCCGCGCCGGTAAGGAGAGCGGCACTGCAAGCGTGACGGTGTCTGCAGATGGGATGACCAGCGTGACGACCGAGATAGCGGTTGTGTGAGCCCGAGCGTATATTCGAGCAGTGATACTATAATTTTTGACAATGAATTCAATAATTATCGATTTGATGATATTATTTGATCTTAAAGTCAAAATGTTGACTATCAATCCATCGGAAGCTATACTGAGATCATAGATCATCACTAAGCTGCGAGGAGTGATTGTTATGCATGACCGGCCTGATTATATTAAAACGCTGCTCGAGTTCAAGGATAAAAAAGTAATTAAAATCATAACAGGCATTCGTCGCTGCGGAAAATCATCACTGCTGATGCTGTTTATTGAGCGATTACTTCAGATCGGTGTATCAGA
>DMJC01000032.1 GCA_003451915.1 Clostridiales bacterium | reverse complement strand
ATTGAAGTCATCGGCGGCACCAACGTCCAGTTTGCCCACGATCCCAAAACCGGCCGCGTTGTCATCATCGAAATCAATCCGCGAACCTCCCGGTCATCCGCTCTGGCATCCAAAGCGACAGGCTTCCCGATCGCCCTGATCTCAGCCATGCTGGCAGCTGGCCTGACCCTGGATGAAATTCCATACTGGCGCGATGGGACACTCGACAAATACACACCGTCCGGCGACTATGTCGTCATCAAATTCGCCCGCTGGGCATTCGAAAAATTCGCGGGTGTCCAAGACAAACTCGGCACCCAAATGAGGGCAGTCGGCGAAGTCATGAGTATCGGCAAAAACTACAAAGAAGCTCTGCAAAAGGCGATCCGTTCACTGGAAATCGGTCGATATGGCCTGGGCTTCGCCAAAGATTTCAACCAAAAGCCACTCGGCGAGCTGATGGCCATGCTGGCTGAGCCGACCAGCGAGCGTCAGTTCATTCTGTATGAAGCCCTGCGCAAAGGTGCCGATATTGATACACTTTACCAGCTGACCTATATTAAACCCTGGTTTCTGCAGCAAATGAAAGAACTGGTTGAGCTCGAACAGCAAATTCTCACCTGCCGTGGCGTGCGTCTTTCAGATGAGTTGATGGTCAAAGCCAAACGAGACGGCTTCGCCGACCGTTATTTGGCCAAGCTGCTCCAGCTCGACGAGTCAATCATCCGGCAGCAGCGCACAGCGCTGGGCATCGTTGAGGGCTGGGAGCCGGTGCCGGTCAGCGGCGTCGAGAATGCTGCCTATTATTTTTCAACCTACAATGCGCCAGATCAGACCACAGCCAGCGACCGTCCCAAGGTCATGATCCTCGGCGGCGGCCCTAACCGGATCGGCCAAGGCATCGAATTCGACTATTGCTGTGTGCACACAGCCTTTGCCCTGCGCGACCTCGGCTACGAAACCGTCATTGTCAACTGCAACCCGGAAACTGTCTCCACCGATTACGACACATCGGACAAGCTTTACTTCGAGCCGCTGACCGTCGAAGATGTTCTCAGCATCTACGAAAAAGAGCGGCCCCTGGGTGTCATCGTTCAATTCGGCGGCCAGACGCCGCTGAACATTGCCAGTGAACTGGAAAAGAATGGCGTGCGCATCCTGGGCACTTCGCCTGATACGATTGATCTTGCCGAAGATCGCGATCGTTTTCGCCAGATCATGGATAAGCTGGCGATCCCGATGCCGGAATCTGGCATGGCCGTCAACATGGATGATGCATTGGCCATCGCCAGCCGCATCGGTTATCCTCTGATGGTCCGCCCATCCTATGTTCTCGGCGGCCGCGGCATGGAAGTCGTCCATGACGAAGAAATGCTGCGCCGTTATATGGCCGCAGCTGTCGGTGTCACACCAGACCGTCCGATCTTGATCGACCGTTTCCTCAATCATGCCATCGAAGCCGAAGCTGACGCCATTGCTGATGGCAAGGAAGCTTTTGTTGCTGCGGTCATGGAGCACATCGAGCTGGCCGGCATCCATTCGGGCGACTCAGCCTGCGTTATTCCGCCAATCAGCATACCGCCGGAGCTGGTTGAGACGATTATCAGCTATACCCGCCGCATCGCCCGTGAAATGGGCGTCGTCGGCCTGATGAACATGCAGTATGCCATCGAAGATGGCAAAGTTTATGTGCTGGAAGCCAATCCACGGGCATCCCGTACCGTCCCCCTCGTCTCCAAGGTCTGTAATATCTCCATGGCCCGTATTGCCACTGAGATGATCATGGCTGCAGTAAAAGGTCAGCCAACATCGCTGACTGATCTGAAACAAAAATCAATACCCCATTTTGGTGTCAAAGAAGCCGTCTTCCCCTTTAACATGTTTCCAGAGGTCGATCCTCTGCTTGGACCTGAAATGCGTTCGACCGGTGAAGTCCTCGGCCTGGCCGACACATTTGGCCTTGCCTATTTCAAAGCTCAAGAGGCCACCCAGTCAACGCTTCCACTGTCCGGGACTGTGCTGATCAGCGTCAATGACCGGGACAAAGCAGCTGTTATTGAAGTTGCCAGAGAATTCGACCATCTCGGATTTCAGATTCTGGCTACCGATGGAACGCAGAAGCTGCTGATCGCCAATGGAATTCCCGCCCAACTGATCAAAAAGCTCTTCGAAGGACGCCCAAATATTGTTGATGCGATCACCAATCGCGAAATCAGCCTTGTAATCAACTCAGCCGCCGGCAAGCAAAGCCAGTATGACGACTCTTATATCCGCAAAGCAGCCATCCGCTGCAAAATACCCTACATCACAACCATGACCGCAGCACTGGCCAGTGCCCGCGGCATCGCCGGCTACCTTGCCAGCGGACAGAGCGGCCAGCCGATCCGCTCACTTCAGGAGTATCATTTTCGGATTAATGGATAAAAGGCACAAATAACAAAGCGGTTGTCAGCTACGTCACCGCTCTTCATGCACCGAAGGTGCTCTTCATGCGAGCGCAGCGAGCCCTTCATGCGGCGTAGCCGCTTTTCATGTCGCGACAGCGACTTTTCACCTGATTTGGATTATAATAAAGAAACCTAGAGCAGTGTTCTGCTGCCCCGTCACAATCGGACTGCGATGCGTAAGCTGAAACTACGGCTGATGTTGCCGTCATTGTTCGGAGGGATAAAAATGATCAGTTTCAGTAAGGATCAGTTTAATCAACTTCAGAAAATCCGCCAGTTCCCGTGTATTTCTTTTTATCTTCCCATTCAGCGGGAAGGATTGGAAATCCGTCAGGGACCGATTCGCCTGAAAAAAATGGTCAAAGCTACCGAGGATGCTTTACACGAAAAGGGTTTGCGCACACCACAAATCGAGAAGCTGTTTAAACCCGTACGCGAACTATTCGATGACGCACTTTTTTGGAGTTATCAGGATGAAAGTCTTGCTTTATTTCTCAATGAGGCAGACCTGAAAATCATTCGGCTGCCAGTTGCTGTTGATGAATCTGTGACGATTGCCGATCGTTTCATGATTCGGCCGCTGCTTTTCTTGCTGGGCCGCGCTGGCTATTATAATATGCTTTGGCTGAGCCTTTCGGACCCTCGCCTGTTCCGGTGTACTTTCCAGGACATGGATGAAATCAAGTTAGCCGGATTACCTGAGTCACTTAAATCTGTTGTTGAGACTTACAGTGTGCAAAAGACACTTCAGCATCACAGCGGTTCGGCTCCCGCAGGCAGTTCAGTCTATGGCAGCTCGGAGTCAGTCAGAGACATGGAAAAAGGCCGAATAGAGGAATATTTCCGCCAAATAGACAATGTTTTGCGGAAAAAGCTGACTGACGACCCGGCACCTGTTGTGCTGGCTTGTGTCGACTATCTTGATCCCATTTACCGGGGCGTATCTCGTTTACCCAGGCTGATGGCCGGTCATGTTTCGGGCGCTGCGGATACTTTAAAGCGTGAAGTTCTGCTCAGGAGTGGCTGGGAAGTTGCCCGGCCGGCATTTGATGAAAACAAAACTGTAGCTTTGGCAACTTGCCAGAGTCTGCTGGGGACACCCAGAGTCATCGAAGACATTCGCCTGATTTTACCTGCTGCCCAGCATCGCCAGATCGACACCTTGTTCATCCGGCGCGGAGCCCAGGCTTTCGGCAAAAGCGACTTGGCTACCGGACGGCTGATACTGGCTGAAGAGGATCATCCGGAATTTGGTGAGGAGGAGCTTTACGACCAGGCTGCCATGCAGACTCTGCAGCACGGCGGGCAAGTCTTTACTCTTGAAGCTGGCGAGATGCCTGAACAGTCTGAAGCGATGGCTATCTTGCGTTATGAATAATGGTGAGCCTTTTTCCAGAGCAGAATCATATCGGATCAGAATCAGCATGCCGATGATCAAAACGATCCTGCGGCCCTTGGCATCCAGAAGTTTGCCAAACAGCGGACGGAAAAGCAAAGCCGCCAGCGTGAACGCAAATGATACGACTCCGGCGTCAGCTGCAGTTCCTCCGATCGACAATGCAAAATCAGATAATGACGTTAAGAGCATAAAATGTCCGAGATAGGCCGTCAGACTGATTGCCAGCACAATGATGGATGATTTTGTCCATAATCGGCTCATAATGTTACTCTAAGACATCTTATAGTAAAAAGTGAAAGGTGAAGCTTCGCTCACCCTTCACCCTTCACTTTTCGCCTTTCACATTTATAGCAACAATCGGTGGGGAAGTCAACAAATAATTGTAATCGATTTCATACTTATTTTGTTTGACCTTCGGTGGATTCGCGCAGAATCATCCGGGCATCCAGACGAACCTGACGGCCGATTGCACGGTTTCCCTGGCCTTGAATCAGCAGCCAGGTCCTGACAGCTTCCTGGCCGATTTCGTAAAATGGCTGTTCGACGGTGGTCAGCGGTGGCTCGATGACCTGTGATATCTCGGTATTATCAAAACCGGCAACTGCGACATCCTCGGGTACCCGCAGGCCGGCTTTGTGCAATTCCTGCAGACAGCCAACTGCCAGGTTGTCTTGAAAGCAAAAAATAGCATCAGGTCGCTCTGGCTGACTTAAAAAGTAACGGGCGGCAGCCTGGCCGGCGGCAAATCCGAAGGGGCCGTCGTAATGCAGTCGCGGATCGCTGGACAGGCCAGCTTCGGCTATTGCCCGCCGTGTGCCAGCCAGTCGCTCGCGGCAGAAATAAGCCATCTCGCCGTTCTGGTCGACAATGCCCACCGTTGCAATTCGCCGGCGGCCCTGCCCGATCAGATGGCGTGTCAGCCGATAGGAAATCTCCTCATAATTGACTGATACGATATGGGCTTGAGAATAAGTCGTCTCACCGATCTGTACAATCGGATACTGCTGATAAAGCTTAGCCAGTAATTTATCTTCAATCTGGAGCTCCGGTAAAATCGCGCCATCGGCCAGGCCACTCTGCAGCATGACAAATTGCGTGCTGTCGGCCGGCTTGCCCGGACAGAACTGAAGAATGACCTGGTAACCGGCGTCTGCAGCGGCATCAAGGATGCCACGGATCAAGTCGGGCAGCATGATCGCAAAAACAACCAGAATGGTGCGCGCTGACGAGCATCGCAGCATACGGCCAAGCAGATTAGGCTCATAATGCAGCTCTTTCACCGCCTTGAGCACTTTGCGGCGACGGTCTTCGCTGACCTGTGTGTTACCGTTGAGAACCCTCGAAACTGTGGCGACCGAAACACCAGCTCGTGTTGCGACATCTCCGATCGTGGCCATGCCTAATCCTCCCATTTAAAGAAAAGCGTTTGTCAAGATTGAAAATAACACAAATTCGTGCAAAATACAAATAGATAAGTAAACGATTACAGTTTTGAAAATGATAATGAAAAACAGGGTGAACGAGCTCGGCGCCTGCCCGATTCCACCACGTTTATCGGCTGATTATTCGGCTGCTTTGAAATTATAAACCGGGTGGATTTGCTGGACAATATCGACTGTATCAACGATATTGTCCAATATTTCTGCAAGTGGTTTATAAGCAAATGCAGCTTCATCCAGGGTGCTGGCATTGATGGTCGATGAGTAGATGCCCTTCATCGATTCACGGTAATCACTCAGACTGATCTGGCGTCGGGCCTGTGTCCGGCTCATCAGGCGGCCTGCGCCATGGGGTGCCGACTCGTTCCAGTCCGGATTTCCTTTGCCGATTGCGATCAGGCTGCCATCCCGCATGTTGACCGGAATCAGCAGCCGCTCACCAGCCTTGGCTGATACAGCGCCCTTGCGTAAAACCATGGTTTTTAAGTCGATGTAATTATGAATCGTTGTCCAGCGGTCGACGACCTCCAGATGAAAACCATTTAACAGCTCCTGCATGATCGCCCGACGGTTAAGATCGGCATAGTGCTGGATAATGGCCATATCATGCAGATAATCCTGTAACAGCTGTCCTTCGCAATAAGCCAACTGTTTTTCGATGCCCAGGCCAGCCAGCTGTCTGGCAGCCTGACCCTGATAATATTCCGCAGTTTGTTTACCCAGGTTGCGGCTGCCGGAATGGACAACCAGGTAAAATCGGCCGGCATCGTCGTGGTCAATCTCAATAAAATGATTGCCGCCACCCAGCGTGCCAATACTGAGTTCAGCTCGCTTCAGGCTGATGGCTTCACGGCAGCGCAGCTTGTCGAGATCAATTTGTTTATAGAAAGGATGGATCCGGTCACGAACTGCGAATCCACTCGGAATAGCTGCATGAACCAGACGGTCAAATTGATCCAGATTCATATTATGGCCGCTGAGGACGACCGTTTCCATGCCGCAGCCGATATCGACCCCGACCATGTTGGGGACGACTTGATCGCGGACTGTCATTGTCGTGCCAATCGTGCAGCCAGCTCCGGCATGCGTGTCCGGCATGATG
>DMJC01000266.1 GCA_003451915.1 Clostridiales bacterium | reverse complement strand
CCTATGCAGCCACCCTGGAGCGGCAAATCTGATATCGCTGCAAGCTGATTTTCGGTCAGAATCTGCTGTATCAGCTGCCAGATGTCACCTTCTGAAGGTTTGCCGTTAATTTCCAGTCGATCAGGCCAGGCTTGCAGCGAAAGCCATGGTTCCAGCGCCAGAATCGACCAGCGGCTGTCATCGCCGTAACCCGGTCTGCTGTCGAGAAAGGCAATGTCGCTTTCCCGGCGGAAAAGTGACCAGACTAAATCAGATGTCAGGCCTGCCGGACCCTTTACATAGTTTGGCTGAAATTTTTTATACTTGTACATCAGAGTATTCCCTGCAATAATCGACGAAATTCATGATAATGTCCCGGCCGTATTCTGTCAGTTCGGCTTCCGGATGAAACTGCACACTTTCCAGCAGGCCGGACCGATGTCGCAAGCCCATGATGCAGCCGTCAGCGGTCTGACTGCTGACCGTCAGGCAATCGGGCAGGCTGGCCCGGTCAACGGCCAGCGAATGGTAGCGTGTGACAGTGAGCGGGCTGGGCAGCCCCCGGAATATGCCCTGGCCATCATGGGTCACCTGTGATAATTTCCCATGCATGGGTTGCAGACCGGTGATGATTCTGGCTCCAAAATGTTCGGCAATAGCCTGGTGACCCAGACAGACACCTAAAATGGGCAGCCGGCCGGCAAAACGCTGAAGCAAATCGGGCATCCGGCCGGCAGCTGAAGGTGTACCTGGCCCTGGTGACAGGACAATGCCATGATAGCCAGCCTTCCCGATCTGGTCCAGATCGAGCTGATCATTGCGTACGACCTCTGTCCGGGCACCGGCCAGTTCCAGATAGCGGATCAGATTCCAGACAAATGAATCAATGTTGTCGACCATCAGAATCATCTGCCAATCCCCTCCCCGCTTACTCTGATCAAAGTTCTGTGTGGTCATTTTAACATGAGATCATAAAATTTTTGACTACGAAATTTTTACCGGTCATGCTATACTGTTCAATAATCCTGATTCTGCTAAAATCCAGCCGTCGAGCCGTTGCTTGAGGTGAGCATTATGCCAGCTGTATCGCTGATCGAAACCATTGACCTGAATTTCATTTCTATCATTGTGCTGATCATCATTTTGGTAGCCGCCTCAGGTTATCGGGAAAAGGGCATGATTCAGTACAAGCTTTTTGACACGTTGATCATCCTGGCCATCTGGCTCAATGGTTTTGAGATACTCGGCCGAGTATTTGATGCTTCTATGGGAATGACAGGGCCGGTTGCCTGGTGGCTGAACAGCATTTTCAATGCCATTCTTTACATCAGTGTGCCGCTGCCGGCTGCGATCTGGCTGATATATGCCCAATACCAGATCTTTCACGATACCTCGCTGATGCGGCGCACAGTCCTGCTGCTCACACCCCTGCTGGCACTCAATGCTTTTCTATCGGTACTCTCACCCAAAACCGGCTGGTTCTTCTCGATCAGCCAGAACAATCTATACGCCCGCGGCGACCTGTTTCTCATTCACGTTTTCATCGCCCTGGGTATCCTGGCAGCGGCTTGCCTGCTGATCATCAGCAATCACCATCTGCTGGAAAAGCGCAACTACTGGGCACTGCTCCTGTTTGCTGTACCGCAGATCATCGGCAGCACTCTGCAACTCTCAATCTTCGGGCTGTCCTTTAACTGGCCATTCATGATGCTTTCTATCTTGATCGTTTTTATGCATATCCAGAGTCACGGCCAGTATACAGACAGTCTGACCGGCACCTATAACCAGCGTCATTTTGAGCAAATCATCAACATCCGCATCAGCCGACCCGATGAGTCAGCTCGCTTTACCCTGCTGATGGCCGATCTCGACGACTTTCGCAAAATCAACGATGAATTTGGCCGCAAGACAGGTGACGAAGCCTTGCAGGCCACGGTTGAACTTCTGCGGCAGGGTCTGCGTAAAGGTGACCTCATCGCCCGGGTCGGCGGTGACGACTTCTTTATGTTACTGGAAATTGACAACGAAACAGCGATGAACAATGCAGTCCAGCGCCTGAATAAAAAATTCTCTGATTTTAATGCCAAGAGCGGCCTGCCTTACCGGCTTGATCCGACCATCTGCGGTCTGGTTTATGATCATGAAAGCAACCTGTCAGCCGAACAGTTCCTGGTCAAGGTTGAATCTCTGGTCCGTGAGGAAAAAGCCCGGTGTCTGGCTGAATCTTTGAGCAGCACTTTCAGGTGAAGAGCGGCGAAATTCTGCAGAATAAAACGCGATGTGCGTTTTATTCTACAGAATTTCGCAAAACTCCAATACCTTCTATAGAAACTTCAACGACATCGCCTGCCTGCATCGGCCCGACGCCCGAGGGGGTGCCGGTCGTTATCACGTCGCCGGGCAGGACAGTCATTGATTCGCTGATAAAGGCAATCAGTTCGTTGACTGGCCAGATCAGCAGGCTGGTCGATGATTCCTGCATGATTTTCCCGTTAAGGCGGGTTCGGATGGCTAAATTGGCAGGATCAACTTCATCCGTGAGCAGCGGCCCGACCGGTGCAAATCCGTCCATCCCTTTGGCGCGTGTCCATTGGCCATCCTGGCGCTGGACATCGCGAGCTGTCACATCGTTAAGACAGGTGTAGCCGAAAACATAGTCTGACGATTCTGCTGCGCTGACGCGGCAAGCTTTGCGGCCGATAACCAGAGCCAGTTCACCTTCATAGTCAACTTGGCTGGTCAGGGACTGAGGCGGAAGCTTAATCGGACTGAAGGGATCGTTGAGGCTGGTCGTCGGCTTCAGAAAAAGAATCGGTGTTTCAGGAACCTGGCTGTCGAATTCCTGGATATGATCATGATAATTTTTGCCGACAGCAACAATTTTACTGGGTTCACAGGGAGCCAGCAGACGTACGGACTGTAATGACACTGGCCGGCCTTGGGCTGAGCCGCCCAGATAGGGTGCGGCGCTCAGCGGCTGGATCGTGTCATCATTGATCAAGATTCCCCATGACGCAGACCCCTGGTCATCAAAACGGACGTAACGCATGACAGTCCTCCCCTGTTTAGATTTCTTTGACTTCGCTGCCCACGATGCACGCCGGATTTTCCTCATCGGCTGTGCGGCCATTCAGATAATCATCGATGGCCTTGGCTGCCTTCTTGCCGGCACCCATGGCCAGGATAACGGTAGCAGCACCCGTAACGGCGTCGCCGCCGGCATAAACACCAGGTTTGCTGGTCGCCATGGTCTCTTCCTCTGCAACGATGCCGCCCCATTTTTGCGTTTCCAGGCCGGGCGTGGTGTTTTTAATCAGCGGATTAGGGCTGTTGCCGATGGCGATGACCACAGTCTCGACATCGAGAACGAATTCAGTTCCGGGCTTTTTGACCGGACGACGTCGTCCGCTGGCATCGGGCTCACCGAGTTCCATTTCCAGACACTCAAGGCCCTGGACCCAACCATCATCCGTGCCGATAATCCGGATCGGATCGGTCAGCAGCCGGAATTCGAGTCCTTCTTCGCGGGCATGGTGAATCTCTTCGATACGGGCTGGCATTTCAGATTCCGACCGCCTGTAAACAATGTAGACCTTTTCAGCACCAAGCCGGAGAGCTGAACGGGCTGCGTCCATGGCAACATTGCCGCCGCCGACCACAGCGACATGCCGTCCGGCAAAGACCGGTGTATCAGTCTCAGGAAATTTATAGGCTTTCATCAGATTGATGCGGGTGAGATACTCGTTAGCTGAATATACTCCATTGAGATTTTCGCCTGGTATTTTCAGGAAGCTGGGCAAGCCGGCACCCGAACCAATAAAGATCGCCTCATAGCCCTCAGCCATCAATTCATCCAGTGAGTAGACCTTGCCGATGACCATGTTGGTGCGGATATCGACACCGATGTCGCGCAGCTTGCTGATTTCTTTCTGCACCAGAGCTTTGGGCAGACGGAATTCGGGTATGCCATACATCAGCACGCCGCCGGGCACATGGAATGCCTCAAAGACCGTGACTTCATATCCCAGTTTAGCCAGGTCGCCGGCACAGGTCAGGCCGGCCGGGCCTGAACCGATGACCGCGATCTTGCGATGATTGCTGGCGGGTTTTTCTGCTTTGAGGGGTCGATTGGCCATCGTCCAGTCGGCAACAAAACGCTCGAGACGGCCGATGGCAACGGGTTCACCCTTAATGGCGCGGACGCAGCGCTGTTCACACTGGGTTTCCTGAGGACAGACGCGGCCACAGATCGCCGGCAGACTGTTGGTCGAGGTGATGATATCATAGGCACCGGCAAAATCGCCGGCGACTACTTTCTGCAGAAATTCAGGAATCCGCACGTTAACAGGGCAGCCGGCAACACAGGGCTTGTTTTTGCAGTTCAGGCAACGCTGTGCCTCTTCGATCGCCATTTCCGGCGTATAGCCATAAGTGACTTCCTGAAAATTCTTGTTGCGGACATCAGGCTCCTGCTCGGGCATGGGAATTTTTTTTAAAGTCATATTAGGCATGACCTTGCAGCTCTCCGGTCAGACGGCAACGATGCGCTTCGAGCGTCTTCTTTTCATCCTTTTTATACATTTGCTGACGACGCATGGCTTCGTCGAAATCGACAAGATGGCCGTCAAAATCAGGGCCATCGACACAGGCAAACTTGGTTTCGCCGCCCACAGTGACCCGGCAGCCGCCGCACATGCC
>DMJC01000070.1 GCA_003451915.1 Clostridiales bacterium | reverse complement strand
CCAGGTCATCTGCCGCTTGGCGTACCGGCGCGTTGCTTGCTGAATGCTGGCAATTGCATCGGCCAGGTTGATTTCCCCGCGACAAAAAGGTAGCATTTCTTTGTAGCCGATGGCCTGCAGACAGGTACTGTCCTGCGAAGTTCCCTGCGCAAGCAATTGCCTGACTTCATCGGCAAGTCCAGCCGAAACCATCGATTCAACTCGCCGGTTGATCCGTTCATAAAGCAAAGGACGATCATGGCTCAGCCCAAAGATTTCAAAACTAAAGTCAGGTCCGTTCAAACGGGATTGTTCATTTTGCTGATTAATCGTCAGACCTGTTTTCTCAAAGACTTCCAGCGCCCGGATAATCCGTTTCCGGTCGGCAGGCGCCAAACGAGCCGCGCTGACCGGATCCACTTGCTGCAACCGTGTATAGAGGGCTGACAGACCGGTCAGATCTGCCTGCCGGTTCAGTTCAATCCTAAGATTAAGATCCAGAGCATCATCGCTGAAGGACAAGCCTTCGATCAGTGCACTGAGATACTGGCCTGTCCCACCGCAAACTACCGGTCGGCGGTTTCGGGCATAGATATCACGAATTGCTGCTGTCGCATCACGCTTGTAATCAGCGACGCTATACCGTTCGCCTGGATTCCGGATATCAATTAAATGATGCGGCACACGCTTTTGCTCATCCCATGTTGCTTTAGCAGTGCCGATGTCCATACCGCGATAAATCTGCATAGAATCAGCAGAAACAATTTCACCGCCAATGGCTTCACAGACCAATAAAGCTGTTTCAGTTTTACCACTGGCCGTCGGCCCGGCAATCACCAGAACCGGCAGATCCGGATGAAAATCAGGTTTTTCCAATTGATTCATTTTATATTCCTTCAAACAATTCGCTTAAATCTTTTTTCCAGTTCATGGCGGGGCATGCGTACGATGACCGGCCGGCCATGCGGACATTGATAAGGATTTTCCAGCAATTGCAGATCAGACAACAATTGTTCGATTTCAGCGGGCTTTAGTACGTCATGCGCTTTAACGGCTGCTTTGCAGGCCATGCTGTAATAAAAATCAGCTATTTTGTCTTCACTGTTCAAAGGTTCGGCGAGCATCGTTTCGACTGCCAGGCGGAAAGCTGCTTCGGCTTGCAGCTGATGCCGGCCGGTGTCCGGATAGCTGCGCAATGCGACTGATGCCGGTCCAAACAGATCATATTCAAAACCCAGCTGTTGAATTTGGCTGGCTTCATGCTGTAATAACTGCATTTCCTGACGGCTGAATTCGATGACCAGCGGTACAAGCAAAGGTTGCAGCGGTACTTCGTCTGGTCTGGACAGCGAACCTTGGCGTCGGGCCACAAGGTTTTCGAAAATGATCTTTTCATGGGCTGCATGCTGATCAATCAACAGCAATTCCTGATCAAGTTCCATCAGGATATAAGTATTGAACAGCTGGCCAATCAGGCGGGCCCGGCTAAGGTCGTTGATTTTGAGGATCTGCGGCGGTTTTGGCAAGTCCTGTTCGCTCGGCTGATAGAGCTGCACCGGCTCACCGATTCGCAAAGCCGGTTGTTGCGGCAGTGCCGCGGGTTCGCCAGAAGGCAACCCATAGTCAGCTGAGGGCATTGCAACAGGCTCATGACGCTCTTCTGCTGTCGGAACGGGTGCCGGCTGTTCAGCCTGATCGGCAGATTCACCGCTGACCCCGGCAGCATTGAGTAAAGCTGACTTAATCGTATGGTAGATCATGCGGAAGACTTCCTGATCGTTCCAGAAACGGACTTCCATTTTCTGTGGATGCACATTGACATCGACCAGCTGCGGTGGCAATTCCAGAAAAAGAACTGCAAAGGCATACTTCCCTTTCATCAGCAAGGTCTGGTAGGCTTCATCAAGAGCTGCGGTCATTGCTTTGGCCCGGACCAGCCGGCCGTTGACATAAAAACATTGCTGGGCACGGCTGTTTCTGGCCAGTTCAGGCCGCCCGGCCAGCCCGCTCAGTTTCAGAGGTGACTGGCTGCCTTCGATGGATAAACACGCTGTAGCAACTTGTTTGCCATAAACGGCATAAACCGTGCTGGTCAGATCATTATTGCCGGGTGTGTGCAATATCTCCTGCTGATTGCTGACCAAACGGAAAGAAACATCCGGACGGGCCAGTGCCAGCCTTTCAACAACATCGGCGACTACCCCGGCTTCAGTCGTATCTTTACGCAAAAATTTAAAGCGGGCTGGCACATTGTAAAACAGGTTTTCCACCGTGATTGTGGTTCCGGCCGGACCGCCGAAGGTGCCACTGTCGCTCATTGTACCGCCGTTGACCTGCAGCCAGGTGCCATCAGCATCAGAAAGCTGGCGGGTTTCCAGGCGGACTTTGGCTACAGCGCCGATGCTGGCCAGCGCTTCCCCGCGAAAACCCATCGTTGCGATGCTGTCGAGATCTTCAATCGAAGTGATTTTACTGGTTGCATGACGGGCAAAGGCTAGCAGTGCATCGTCGCGGCTCATCCCGGAGCCGTTGTCAGCGATGCGGATCAGGCTGACGCCACCCTGGCGGATTTCGACAGAGACAACCGAAGCTCCGGCATCCAAAGCATTTTCAATCAGCTCCTTAACCACAGAGGCCGGTCTTTCGACAACCTCGCCGGCTGCAATGCTGTTGGCAGTCTGCTGATCGAGTACATGAATACGATTCATCCCGGCGTCCTCCCCGTCTTGTGCGCTTTCTGATGCAGGTCATAGAGTATATTCAAGGCATCGAGCGGTGTTAAAGTCTGAATATCCAGCTCTTTCAGCCGGTCAAGGATACCTTCGGTATTTTTCAAGGCGATTGTTGAGGCAAACAGGTCAAGCTGCCCATCCATCGGCCGCGCATTGCGACGGATTTTCAGTTTCTGGCGGCCGACATTTTCTTCTTCAAGCTGCACCAGGATTTCTCTGGCCCGTCCGACAACCGGATCGGGCACTCCGGCAAGACGGGCGACTTCGACACCGTAACTGTCATCGGTACCGCCTGCTGCGATCCGGTGCAGAAAGATAACCTCACCATTGTCTTCGCTGACTTCGACATGGCAGTTGAAAACGCCTGGCAACACGGTGTCAAGGTCCACCAGTTCATGATAATGTGTGGCAAACAGCGTCCTGCAGCCAAGATTCTGGCGGTCGACAACATATTCAATGACCGACCATGCGATGGATAAACCGTCATATGTGCTGGTTCCGCGGCCAATCTCATCCAGGATCAGCAGGCTGCGTGGCGTAGCATGTTTCAGGATTTGTGCCACTTCATTCATTTCGACCATAAAAGTCGACTGCCCGGACGACAAATCATCTGAGGCACCAACCCGGGTGAAAATCCGGTCGACTAATCCGATTTGTGCAGAGGCCGCAGGCACAAAACTGCCAGCCTGGGCGAGCAGGACAATCTGAGCAGCCTGGCGCATGTAAGTCGATTTGCCGGCCATGTTCGGTCCGGTCAGGATCATCAGCCGCTCGCCGGCCATGTCCATTTTCAGGTCATTCGGAACAAAACGGCCGGGACCGAGGACTTTTTCGACTACTGGATGGCGGCCTTGACTGATTTCCAGGATATCAGACAGATCAACGACTGGCCGGCAGTAGTTTTCCCTCTCGGCCAGCTCGGCCAGGGATGCGATAACGTCAAGTGTGGCCAAGGCCTGGGCGGTCTGCTGCAAGCTGCGGATCCGGCCGGAAGCCTGGTCACGTAAACCGCAGAAGAGGTCATACTCCATGGCGATTGCTTTCTGCTCAGCTCCGAGAATGGTATCTTCCATTTCTTTTAATTCCGGTGTGATGTACCGTTCACCATTGGCCAGTGTCTGTTTGCGCAGATAATGGGCAGGCACCTGAGCCAGGTTGGATTTGGTCACTTCGATGTAAAAGCCGAAAACACGGTTATAACCGATTTTCAGGCTGCGGATGCCTGTCCGTTCCCGCTCGCCGGCTTCAAGTGTCAAGATCCAGTTTTTGCCGTCTGATGCAGCCAGCCGCAAACTGTCCAGCTGCGCATCATAGCCCGGCCGAATGAGATTGCCCTCTTTCAGGCCGGCAGCCGGCTCGTCAGCAATGGCAGCTTTGAGCAACTCGCGCAGTTCCGGCAACAAATCAATCTGTGCCGTCAGTTCTTTCAGCCAGCCATCGCGGACTGAGTTTAAAATCTGCACTAATGGCGGCAGTTTATCAAGCGACAGCGCCAAGGCTTGTAAATCACGGGCATTGACCGTCTGTAAGGCAATTTTACCGGTCAGCCTTTCCAAGTCATACAGACCGGTCAAAGCTTCACGCAGTTCCTGGCGTAACAGGAATTGCTCTTTGAGATCGGCAACGGCATTCAGACGCTGCTGAATATCATGGACATTGAGTAAAGGCTGCTCCAGCCAGCGACGCAGAAGTCGCCCACCCATCGAGGTGACTGTGCGGTCGATCGCCCAC
>DMJC01000179.1 GCA_003451915.1 Clostridiales bacterium | reverse complement strand
CTCATGGACTGTGATCCTTCCTGCAGGACGAGCCTGCCCCTTGTCTTTCTTATCTATTTTATCGAATCAATTGATTTTGTAAAGTTCATCTGGGCCAGGCGGCAATAATTCCATCCTTTTATAACCGAAATCTGCAATTTTTTGTTTGTTTTCCGTCAATTTGCCGATAACAGTCGCGAGGATGTCCTTGTTGGCAAGCGTTGTCATCAAATCATCCGGTTTGTCAGTAGCGATAATCATGCTGCCGCTGGCGACCAGCTGCTGCGGATCAATCGCCAAGATCGTGCAGATTCTTGCAGTCAGTGGATGAACTGGAATTTTAGCGGCTTCAACAATACATCCCAGACCGCTGGCCTCGGCTAATTCCCAGCAGGCGCCGAGAATGCCGCCTTCGGTTGCGTCGTGCATGGCATGGACACCCAGGTCACCGCCACTGCTGCCCTCTTCAACGACACTGATCTGTGAAATTAAAGCCCGGGCTTCCTGCAGTTCTTCCTCACTCAGCTTGCCGGCCAGTTTTTTAGCCTGATCCGATGCTAAAATCGCTGTCCCCTCCAGACCGGCGGTTTTGGTCATGACCAAGACATCCTCCGGCCGCGCGCCACTGGCCTGGATAATGTGATTACCATAGGTGAAGCCGAGCGCAGTAGCAGAAACAACAAAGCGGGTCACGGCATCACTGACCTCTGTATGGCCGCCGACGATGCTGACATTAATCTTTCGCGCCGCTGCAGCAGCCTGGTCAATGACCATCCGGATGTCATCGGCGGTCGCCTGTGGCGGCGCGATAATTGTCAGGAGCAGCGCACTGGGCCGGATACCACACGCCGCGATATCATTACAGGTGACCAGGACGGATAGCCGGCCGATATCTGCAGTTGCACCGGTTATCGGATCAGTGGACAGGACAACCTGACCCTCACAAAAGCGGATTGCCGAACAATCAACACCGACAGACGGCCCGCTTGTCACAAATTGGCTCTGGGCGGGCAGACGGTCCAGAACCAGCCGCCTTAGCTCCTGATTATCAAGTTTGCCTATTTTCACAGACTGATCACCTCAATTCGCGTAAGACCAGCTTCAACGAGACTGTTAATATCCAGATCAGCTTCAGCAGCCTCGGCATCCGCCAGCGATGGATGAGTTTTAGGATGTTTGGCGACAAAAACTGTACAGCAGTCTTCGTAGGGTAAAATCGATGTTTCAAATGTACCGATCCGCCGGGCGATCTGGATGGTGTCGTCTTTATCCAGACCGATCAAAGGCCGGAAAACCGGCATCGGAGCGACTATATCGGTGGTACAGAGAGCTTCCAGCGTCTGGCTGGCGACCTGGCCGAGGCTTTCACCGGTAATCAACGCTTTGCATCCTTGACTTTCAGCCAGCCGGGCGGCGATGCGCATCATCATTCGGCGCATCACAATCGTCATCATCTCTCCCGGGCAGCTGTCTCTAAGCTGCAGCTGAATATCAGTAAAATCAACAATGTGCAGTTTGATCCGGCCAGTATAGAAAGTCAGCAAGCGGGCCAGCTCAATCACCTTATCTTTAGCCTGGTCACTGGTAAATGGAAAGGCATGAAAATAGATTGCCTGCAGTTCCATACCGCGTGATGCCATCATATATCCGGCAACCGGACTGTCAATACCACCGGACAGCAACAGCATGCCCTGACCACTCATGCCGACAGGCAACCCTTTGTGGCCTTTAATGATCTGACTGTAAAGATAAAGGTGTTCTCGTATTTCAACATAGATTGTAAAATCTGGCTGATGAACATCCACACGGAGTAAATCGGGAAAAGTATCCAGCAGATGTTCGCCGACCCTGGCACTGATTTCCGGGGACGTCATCGGATAACGCTTATCGCTGCGCCGGCTTTCAACTTTAAAAGAGCGGGGTTGGCCATCAGCCAACCGTTCACTGACATACTCCACTACTTTGTCAAAAATCAGCGTGAGATCGTTTTGCAGGGTGCCATCGCCATCAAAGCACCAGACCGGACTGACTGAAACTACACCAAAATTTTTTGCAACCGCCCGTAAAGCACCTTGCAGATCTGCATCTTCGCCCACCGGTTCAATCCAGAGTCTCGACTGGCGCTGCTCAATCGTAAATCGTCCAAAATTACGCAGCCGACGGCTGATATTTTCAATCAGCCGTTTTTCAAATTTACCGCGGTTTAGTCCTTTTAGTGTAATCTCTCCCATTCGGGCCAGTATAATTTCATGATGTTCAGTCATGTGACCTCCTGTATTATCATGAAACCCGGATCAGCCAGCGGCAAATTTCGCCAATCGCCTTACGGGTCTCGTCAATCTCATCGTCGGTGTTGCTGGCAGCCAGACTGATGCGAATTGCACAATCTGCCAGTTTGGCCGGTACACCCATAGCCTGTAAAATCCGGTTGGCCTTCTTCTGCTTTGATGAACAGGCAGCTCCGGTCGAAACATAAATGTCACGCGCTTCCAAAGCATGCAGCATCGTTTCACCCCGCAACCCCGGAAAACTGATCAGCAGGATCTGTGGAACACCGTTCTCTGGTGAAAGAACTTGAAAATTGACCTGCTCCTCTTCTAAGCCAGTCAGCAGCCGCTCGCGCAAATTCCGTACTCTTGTCTCTTTTTCTGATGAATGAGCTGTTGTCAGTTCAATCGCCTGGGCTAATGCAGCTGCCATTGGCGGATTTTCCGTTCCCGAACGCAAGCCATGCTGCTGATCGCCGCCATGGATCAAAGGCTGCAGGCGGACGCCTTGTCTGACCAGAAGAAAACCGACACCTTTTGGCGCGCCGACTTTATGGCCGCTGCCCGAAAGCAGTTCAATGCCCATTCGATGAAAATTCAGAGGTTGCCGCCCCAGGGTCTGAACCGCATCCAGATGAATTGCCATCTGCGGTTGCAGCTGATTGCGCAGACGAACAATTTCAGCCACTTGATTGATTGCACCGCTTTCATTGCTGACATGAATCAGACTGAGTAAAGCTGCCGGTTGTTGCATAGCCTTGGCTAAAATCCCGAGATCAACACAACCGTCAGGCTGTATAGGGATCTCTTCACAAGTGTAACCTTGCAGCCTTAAAAACGACAGTGATTCGGCAGTTGCAGCATGCTCCCCCTGACTGCTTAGCACACGCATTCCCTGACGCGGATTGGCTGCCAGATAGCCTTTGATGGCCAGATTAATTGATTCGGAACCACCTGATGTCAGCAACAATTCATTTTTATGGCAGCCAAGCAGCGCAGCAATTTTCGTCTTGCTGTCGTTCAGTTTTTTCTCTGCAGCCTGACCTAAACGATGCGCCGAAGATGGATTTGCATAATAATCGGTCAGATTGGCCGACAATTGTTCAACCACCGCGGGCCAGACCCGGGCAGATGCGCTGTGATCAAGATAAATTGGCAAGACGAATGGTCAGCTCCTTCCAGCGTCAAGTCCCAACGTAACCAAGTCGGCTCGCATAATTGCTGTTACCGACTCGCATAGATTGCCGCTGCGCGATGTCAGGCGACTGGACGCCACCAGAACCGGTGAATTGCGGGCAATATCCAGCTGGCGGGCTTCTTCGGTCGTAGCCGGGCGAACCAGAATGCGGCAGCTCGCCTTTTGTGGCAAATAGGCATATTTATTGGCAGTAATTTCAATCATGCGCCGCTTGTGGCGGATATCGTCGGCCAGATCAGGAAACATGGCCACTGGTATCACTGATTGGCAGACAGCAAAAATCTGACCATCATTTTCCAGCTGCCATTTGATCGACCAGCAAGGCGGATTACTTTCCATCGTGCTGATACTGAGATCATCAAGACCATCAAGTTCGCGAGCCGACAAAAAAGAAAACGCAAAGGCGTTGAATCCTTTCAGTTCGATGCGTTCAGCCTCTGACGCGACAAATGTGCCTTTACCTTTGACAATTACCAGGATCCCTTCGGTCACCAACTCACTGATGGCTTGCCGAACGGTTGGCCGGCTGAGCGTCAATTCTTCGCAAAGCGCAAGTTCTGAGGGGATCTGCTGTCCCGGCTGGTATACTCCCTGCCGGATCCGTTCGCTGAGCAATTCCTTCAATTGGGCATACAACGGTTGCGTGCTGCGTTTATCCAGCTTCATGGCCTCAACCTCCTCGTATGAATAAGACGTGTTTACACGACTGGAAAACCCGTCATTACATCATATCATAAACAGATAACGGATAACAGATAACGGATGAAGAATGAAGGATGAAGAATGAAGGATGAAGAATGAAGGATGAAGAATGAAGGATGAATGTCGCTCCGCGATAATTGCTTTTTGGCATGAAATATTTGGCCAGCTGAACAATTCATGCCAACCAGTGAGCAAAGAAAGTAAATCCTCCGTCTGGTTTTATTTTACCATCCGAAGGATTTACACAAAATCTTTTACACTAACCACCGAAGGTTGACTTTCAGCGAGCGAAGCGAGCTCTTCATGCGGCGCAGCCGCCCTTCATCTATCATTCTTCATCCTTCATCCTTCATCTGATACTGTCTTCTCCCCATAATAATATTTGTACATATCTTCATAGCCGGGCAGTTCGACACCGCCTGCTTTAACTAAGCTGTCGAGGGCGGTTGCACGAATCTGGCTGGCGGATACGGTAAAGATCGTATTGCCGATATAGGCACCGCGAGTGATCATATCAAAGTTCCAGAAATCATTCCACTCTTTATCGGTCAACTTAACAGCTGAGCCATTCGGATCGGCCATCTTATCAAAGTGGGTGATCGAACCGCGCAGTTCAAGCTGGTTAGCGCCATTGACCGATAGGATCAGGAAGCCCTGGAAATTAGGGTTGCCATACTCATGAACGCCATTAGTTTTTTCATAGAGGGTTGCCGGGAAAGCAATCAGGTTCTTTTCAAGTGAGAACAGCAACGGTTTATGATTGTAAAGCAGTTCTGAATAGGACCCGCGGCCGCCAAGCACGATTGTTGAAAGTTCACGAGGGTTGTTAAAGTCGGCAATGTCGAAGAGAGAAACTTTCAAACCGCCATTATAGGCGTTTTCGCCTTCGACAGTGACATCAAAGCCGAATCCGAGCAGTTTGTTCTCATCGTAAGGATGCAGATAGGTGCTGTAGCCGGGGATCTTGAGCTGGCCGAGAACCTGTGGGCTGGATGGATTCTTCAGGTCAATCACGAAGAGCGGGTCAACATTGCGGAAGGTTACGACGTAGGCTTGGTCGCCCATGAAACGGACCGATTTGATGGTCTCGCCAGGAGCAAGGCCGGTCACCTGTCCCACAATCTTCATGCTGGCATTGAGAATATAAACATTGTTTTTTGCGACATTCTCACCTTCTGGCATCCAGGCCTGGCCGGTTGTGGTGGCTATGCGGAAATAGCCTTGATGCTCATCCATGCTGAATTGGTTGATGATCGAGCCTGGAACTGATCCTTGGCCAGCTGCGCTGATCACACCATCTGTGAGTTTAAAGCGATAAATATCAGTTGTCACTTCCTGATACTTGTTTTCTGCAACTGTTGTGTCTTCTGACTTGACAGCAACATCAGCAACAGCATACATCAGCCAGGGGTAGTTATAAGCTGCAACATAAAGGTAATCAGTCGAACAGAAGATCGTGCCGGATGTACCCAGGACAGCCAGCAGATTCGGTTCCTGGCTGTCATTCAGCATGTTGATGCCAGAGATGACCAACTGGTTATTAACATCACCTTCCGGTAAAATAGCAATGCGGCTGGACGGGATGGTTGTAAAATCATCGAGCTCGACCGGTCCGGTTTTGCTGGAAACCGATGGGAAGATGTCTTCAGGTTTAACCTCTTTTTCAGAATTATCTTCTGCAGCAGAAAAGCCACGATACATGTAGGCATATTCGTTGGTAATCACATAGACGTTGTTGTCAATTTTTCGTGAATCAAGATAATAGCCGGTTTGCGAGAACTGGCGGACCAGTTTGGGAGCGGCTTTGTCATTCAGATCATAGACATAGGTTGTTGTGTATTGTTTGTAGTTATAGTAATAGTAATATGGATC
>DMJC01000277.1 GCA_003451915.1 Clostridiales bacterium | reverse complement strand
TCTCGACGACTCAACCAGCGCTGTCGACACCGCAACTGATGCCCGGTTGCGTAAAGGCTTTGCCGAGAATCTCAAAGGCGTGACCGTGATCATCATCGCACAACGCATCAATTCAGTCCAGCATGCTGACCGTATCCTCGTTCTCGATGACGGCCGGATCGACGGCATCGGCACCCATCATGACCTGATGGCAAATAATGAAATTTACCGCGACGTGTATATCTCACAACAGGAAGGCGTGATGGCAGGATGAGTCAGGATTGGGAAAAAGTCAAAGCAGTTCGCCGCGAACATGGTATAGGCGGTCATGGCTCAGGCGGCCGCCGCTCTGTCGAAAAACCGAAAAATGCGCTGAAATCGCTGCGCCGCTTGTTTGCTTACCTTTCGAATCAGCGGCTGGCCGTAGTTATCTCTATTTTGCTGACCATTCTAAGTTCATTGGGTTCGATTGCCGGCACGTATCTTCTGAAACCGGTCATCAATGGTTTTGCCACCGGGAGTACACCCGCTGAAATGCTGCCTAAACTCCTTCAGATGGGCCTGGTCTATTTCTTCTCCGTCATAGCCGGATGGCTGAGTGCCCTGTTGATGACCCGGACAGCCCAGCGCACAACCTTCCGCATCCGCAACGAACTGTTCGGACACATGCAAGATCTGCCTCTGCGCTATTTTGACAGCAAATCACATGGCGAACTGATGAGCCGGTACACCAATGACGTCGACAATGTCAACATGGCTCTCGAGCAGAGCCTCTCCCAGACGATCTCTTCGGTTGTCACAGTGATCGGCGTCTTTGTCATGATGCTGGTACTCAGTCCGATCCTGACCGTTGCTGTCGTGTTGATGCTGGCCGTCATGATTTTGGCGATACGATTCATCGGCAAGCGCAGTTCAAAATATTTCCGGGAACAACAAAAGGCACTCGGCGCTCTTAACGGACATATTGAAGAAGCGATGCTGGGGCAGAAAGTCATTAAAGTATTTAACCACGAGCAGCAGACGCAGGAAGAGTTCAGCGTCAAGAACCATGACCTGCGCAATGCAGCAACCAAAGCCCAGGCCTTTGGCGGCGTCATGATGCCGGTTATGGGCAACCTGTCGTATGTCCTTTACGCAATAGTTGCCATGGGCGGCGCTTTACTGGCCATCAACGGCCGGCTCGACATCGGCACAATTGCTGCTTATCTCACCTATGTCCGCAACTTTACCACACCGATTTCCAATATTGCCAATCAGTTCAACACCATCCTGTCGGCATTGGCCGGTGCTGAGCGGATCTTCGATGTACTCGACCAGCCGGTTGAAGAAGACACAGGTACGGTTACCCTTGTCAAAGCCGTTGAGGATTCTGGAAGCTGGCGAGAGCTGGCCAACGGCGAATCCGCCGCCGATGAACAATGGTGCTGGAAAATACCGGGTGCCCGGGGCGCAGCTGAATATCGGCCGGTGCATGGTGATGTTCGATTTGATACCGTCACTTTTGGTTACGTGCCAGAAAAAGGCGTCCTGAAGGCAGTCACCTTGTTCGCCAAACCCGGCCAGAAAATTGCTTTTGTCGGTTCGACCGGTGCCGGCAAAACAACGATTACCAACCTGATCAACCGTTTTTATGAAATCCAGGACGGATCGATCACCTACGATGGCATCGAGATCCGCGACATACGCAAGGCAGACCTGCGGCGTGCGATGGGCATGGTATTGCAGGATGTTCACCTTTTCCAGGGGACAATCCGTGATAATATCCGCTATGGCAAACTTGATGCCACTGATGAAGAGATTATTCGCGCAGCCAAAATCGCCAATGCTCATCACTTCATCATGAAATTGCCGCATGGCTATGACACAGTGCTGGCGCGGGACGGCGAGAACCTCTCCCAAGGCCAGCGCCAGCTGCTGTCGATTGCCCGGGCCGCAGTTGCCGACCCGCCGGTTTTGATTCTCGACGAAGCGACCAGTTCGATTGACACGCGAACGGAAAAGCTGATTGAAAAAGGCATGGATCAGCTGATGCATGGGCGCACAACACTGGCCATCGCCCACCGGCTCTCGACGGTCCGCAATGCCAACGCTATCATGGTGCTGGAAAACGGTGAAATCATCGAACGTGGTGACCACGAAGATCTGATTGGCCAGAATGGCCGGTATTTTGAACTGTATACTGGCGTCAGCGAATTAAGTTGAACGGTTTTGGACTGGATTTTTCTGCCATTGGACAAGTATAATGTGAACAGATAAACTTGTACCGACAGCACAAAAATTCAAATTCAAAGGAGCAAGCCGATCATGCATATGACGCCAGATCTGCTGGCTGACCGATTGGGCGGCCTGATCAGCGGGCGGCAGATCCTGACCGTTTCTGAACCGATTCTGACTGTTGAGTACAGCCGGCCGGCTACCCGTTTCACAGTCGGGCGTGCCTGCCTGCTGACGCAAGACTCGCCGCAGCCGCCACCGGGCCGGATCATCATCACCAGCCAGCCGGCTACTGATTATCCGGACTGCACGGTACTCAGTACACCGGAGCCTATCGACCAGGTTTATCAGGCTGCGCTTGATGCGCTTGATGAGTTTGCCGCTTTCAGTCAAGCCGTGTATGCGGCAAGTGATCTGCAGGTTTTGATCAATCTGGCAGCGCAATACATGAATAATCAGCTGCTGGTCATTGATCGAAGCATGCATGTTCTGGCCTTCAGTGATCTTGAACCCGCTCAGGATGACGAAAACTGGTCATACATCAAAAGGCAGCGGCGTCTGCCCGATGTCATTGTCGGCAAACTGGCACCTCTCTATCGATATACCAAAAAATCACATGTCTCTTTACAGGATCGACTGCAAAAAGGGCAGGAAATCTATGAAAAACCGAATGTTCATGTTGATCTGACGGATCACGATACTTTTCTCGGCTGGCTGGTGCTGGTCGGCAATGTTTCGCCCATCAGCCCGGGCATGCTGGATCTGCTGCCGCAGCTGGCAGAGCCGACAGCCCTCAGGATGAAGCTGCAGCATGCCGAAGCTAAGCCTGATCTGGCCTTCAATGACTATTACTGGCAGGAATGTCTGGCTGGCCGCCTTGAAAACAAAGAACTGCAGCTGGCCTTGTTACGCGACCGGGGATGGCAGGAATACGACTTTTACCGTGTGACCCGTATCTCATTGGCAGAGCCGGCGCAGATCAGCCGGCTGGCGGCAGCACACCCCCGGGCATTGCTGTTGCCGGGTGAAAACGTCATTACGCTTGTCGAGTGTCTGAAGCCGGCAGAGGAACCACCCGATCCAGATGACGAACGATTCTTGAAGCTGATGCATGAGATGGACACACAGGGCGGCCGCAGCGATCTCGGCTGCCATGTCAGCCGTCTGCCCGACCTCTGCAATCAAGCCGACGCCGCATTGGCAGCAGCCCAAGCCCGGGAGAAGCTGATGACCTGTTTCGACGAGCTGTCGCTTGCCGTACTATTGAATAATCCCGCAGATTCCCGAAACCGCAGCATGTTTATACACCCGGTGATCCATCAGATGCTTTTGCCGGCCTTTGCCCGCTATCGGAAATACTTGCGGACACTGCTGCTTTATCTCGAAAACGAACGGCAACTGGCGCCGACTGCCCGCCAGCTCTATATTCACAAGAACTCACTGCTCTACCGGATTAACATGCTGACCCAGGAGCTCAAGCTAAATCTGGACGACGCTGACGAACGGCTGCGCCTGCTGTTGTCACTCAAAATGATCAACATGCAAAATTTGTGATCATAGCACAAATCCAAAGCGCAGATTCTGACCTCTATGCCGATGAACTTTCTTCCCAGGCGAGCTATGATGAAGATATAACCGGGGGAGGTTCAAAACATGATAAAAGAACGTGAAAATGCCTTGCTGGCAATCAATCATGGCAAGCCTTACTGGACACCCTGCTTTTATGATGCCTATTCACCGATGGGATCATCTCTGCTGAATGATCAGGGTGAATTCGGCAAGGGTGGCCGCGACATGTTTGGCTCGCTCTGGCTGGTTACTGCGGATACCGGCTATCAGACCATCCACTCACCTAATGAGCATATTCTCGATGATATCACCCAATGGCGCGAGGTCATCAAATTTCCCGACCTGGAGTCCATGGACTGGCACGGTGGTTCAGAACGCGATCTGTACCGCGTCGACCGTGACAATAAGCTGGTCTGCATATTCACGCTGACGGGTAATTTTAATCGGCTGGAAGCTTTCATGGGGACTTGCGAAGCGATGATCGCCATGTACGAAGAGCCAGACGAAGTCAATGCCCTGTTTACTGCTTACACTGATTTCCGCATCAAAATAATCGACAAATACGCAGAATATTATAAGCCCGACATTTACGTCAACGGTGACGACGTCGCCACGTCGACAGGCTTGTTTTTTGCGCCTGAGGTCTACCGCAAGCTGATCTGGCCGCACGAAAAACGGCTGGCCCAGGCTGCGCTTGCCAAGGGCATGATCGTTGAGCATCATGTCTGCGGCAAAGTCGATGAGATCATTCCGGATATCATTGCCACCGGCGCATCCATCTGGCAAACAGCGCAGCAAATGAACGACCTGACCGGAATCCAGGAAAAATACGGCGACAAGCTTTGCATCCACGGCGGCTGGGACTCCTATAGCGCCTGTTCGCTGACCAATGCCAGCGAAGAGGACATCCGGGCCGAGGTGCGGCGCTGCATTGACACCTATGGCCAGCGGGGCAACTTCATGCTGTTCCCGATCATTTTCGGTGATCCGGCCGATCCGCGGACTGACCTGCGCCGCAGCTGGTGCAGTGACGAATGCCGCAAGTATAAGGCGATTTGCTGAAGATTTTTACTGGTTTTTTCTACTAATATTCTAATATTAGTATATTATTAGAAACATAAAGAACCCTCTTGACAAATTTGTCAGGAGGGTTCATTGTCTTATTGTATTAATCACTTAATACAATAAGACAATGAAATGAGGTTGTTGCCATGCCTGTCGAGTTTACCAGCGACATGCCCATCTACCTGCAGCTGATCCGGCTGGTCCGCCAGGGCGTTGCCTCAGGTGAACTTGTACCAGGCAGCCGGTTGCCCGGCGTTCGCGAAATGGCGATTGAATATGGCGTTAATCCGAACACTGTCCAGCGGGCGCTGGTCAAGCTGGAGCGTGACGGACTGCTGTACACCGAACGCACGGCTGGCCGCTTTGTCACTGCAGACGCTGCCAGAATCGCGGCTGTCCGGGGTGAACTGGCCGACCGCCAGATCGATGACTTCGTCCGCCAGATGAAATCGCTGGGCTATAACTGCCGTCAATTACTGGAAACATTGGAGAAGAAATGGAGTGATCACAATGGCGATGATTGAAATCAGTCATGTCAATAAATCATACGGTGCGCGGCGCGTCCTGACCGACCTGAACATCACAGCCGAATCCGGCCGGATCATCGGCCTTTTAGGCCCGAACGGCTGCGGTAAAAGCACGCTGCTGAAAATTTTGGCCGGTGTTATCAGTGATTATCAAGGTGATGTCCGCATCGGTGGCTTTCGTCCCGGCTTGCAGACTAAAGGCCTGGTTTCCTATCTGCCCGAAAGGACCTATCTGAGCGGCTGGATGCGTCCGGTCGATACCTTTGACTTTTTTGCTGACTTTTATCCCGATTTTGACCGCGCCAAAGCTGATGATATGCTGCAGCGTTTCCGACTCGATGCCCGCCAGCGAATCAAGACCATGTCCAAAGGTATGCAGGAAAAGCTGCAGCTGGTTCTGGTCATGGCCCGCCAGGCCAAGGTCTACCTGCTCGATGAACCGATGGGTGGTGTTGACCCGGCTGCCCGCAGTGCTATTCTCGACCTGGTGCTGGCCAATTACCAGGAAGATGCCGTGATGATTCTCGCTACGCATCTGATCCAGGATGTCGAGCGTATTTTCGATCATGCAGTCATTATGGGCTTTAATGAAGTGATCCTTGATGAGGATACCGACACCATCCGCCAGAAATACGGCAAAAGTGTCGATGAGGTTTTCCGGGAGGCATTCAAATGTTCGCTAAACTTGTAAAACATGAATTCCGCGCGACACGCCGGATCATACCCTTCATTTATCTGGCCACTGTGTCGATGATTCTGATCAACCTGCTGGTCCGTGAAATTGCCGCCGACTGGCTTAGCGGCACCCTGATGGTGTTGCTCTTCGTCTTGGGGCTGACGGCTGTATTGATGACCTACGTCATCGTCTTTTTCCGTTACTATAAAAATTTGTACAACTCCGAAGGTTACCTGATGAACACACTGCCGGTGCAGCCGAGCCGGCTGCTGACCAGCAAGATCCTGGTCTCCTTTGTGTGGCTGCTGCTCAGTTATGTATTAATGGCCTGTGTCGTTGTGACTGTCGCACTCATTGTCGCCGGCGAGAGCCAGAGCAACCTGAGCCTGCTCCAGATTATCGACCAGATCATTGCCGGGAGCGGTTTGCAGCGTTCATCGTTTTTTCTGGCAGCCGGTTTGCTGCTGGGCTATCTGATCCTTGCGACGCTTTACTTGCTGGCACAGGTTTTCTTCGCCATCTCACTCGGCAATGTGTCACGATTTCAAAGCATGGGCATCGGCGCACCGATCCTCTTCTATCTGGGCATTTACATGGTTTGCCAGCTGCTCGGTTTAGCCCTGATGCTGCTGGTCCCGGTCGGCCTGGTTGTTGAGCAGGGTGTGTTGCGTGTCGTCGGTGAAAGTATGCTGTCAACAATCCAAAATCCCGAGCGGCCAGTGATCGGCCTGGGCATTCTCCTGCTGATCGTCGGAGCAACCATCGGCTTTTTCGCCGGCTGTGTCCGCTTGCTGAAAAATCATGTCAGCCTGAAATAAAACAAGCTTTTACGCCTTGCTTCTGTGACCTGACTTGTCCCCGCGGCTGATTCGTACTAAAATTGAAATGCATCTTTGCAGCCGGGAGGACAACCATGAAATTTTACATCAAGCAACAGCCTTTTTCCTGGCATGAACGCTTCACAATCCGCGATGAAAAAGGTCGGGACGTTCTAGCAGCCGAGAGCGAGCTTATTTCACCGGGTGCTAAATTGCATCTCCTGGATATGTCAGGGCGGGAAATCGGATTGATCCATCAACAATTGCTGGGCTGGCGGCCTCGTTATCGCGTCGAGATCAACGGTCGCCAGGCTGGCTTTGTTGTTCGCCGGTTTGCTCTGGCCGGCAGCCGCTTCGACTTTGACGGCCTGGGATGGGTTGCCGAAGGAACATTCGGCTCACATGACTTTACGGTTTATGACCAGGAGCGGGTTGTCATGACGGTACGCAAGGCCCGGCTGAGCTGG
>DMJC01000080.1 GCA_003451915.1 Clostridiales bacterium | reverse complement strand
ATGGGTGCTCAAGTGATCTTGACCCGCCAGGCTGATGACTGGCATTCGATTTACAACCGGATTGCGCAAGCTGGCAAGTATACTGTCAATCAAATGATCAAGGAGTTGCCTGGCCAGGGTTATCAGCCGGATGCCCTTGCAGATTTACTGCCCAAGCTCGCAGAAATGATCGACATCAACAGCGATGAAGAAAACAGCGGCGGCCGCGGGATTCTCAAAGGTATCGGCCTGAATGCTGACGGGCGTCTGCTGCTCGATACGCAAGCTCAATTTTCTGATACACTTTTCATCTCACTGCACTGTAATTCATTATCCAGCGATACGCGTGTCCGTGGCATGCAGGTCTATTATCTGACTAACGAGGCCAATTACCGCAAAGAAACCCGTGATTGCCAGTTAGCTGATTCCATGCTCAACCAGCCGGCTTATATGCTTTATGATGATGCCGGCCGGACCAAACTGGCAACTTTGCTGCGTGACAGCATTTTAAAACAGCTGCCGGAATTGAAATTCGGCGGCCAGTCTGATCTTCTTCAGGAAAACTATGCCGTGCTGCGTGAAATGAACCTGATTAATGCACTGGTGGAAATGGCCTTTGTGACCAACGAAGCTGACCGCCAACTGCTGCTCGACCCGGCAGGCCAGCAGAAAATTGCTGCGGGAGTTGCCGAGGCAGTTTACCTGTATTATTGCGATTAAGCGTTGCCGGCACTATTCGGTGTCAACGAGGATCTTTTCACCAGCCAGCCGCACGGGCAACGACATGGCATCAGCCACTTTCATCTTGATAAAAAGCAGTTTGGGATCCTGCAGAACCTGACCAGTCCTTACATCGAAGCTTGAGCCATGGCGGGGACAGGTGACTGCATGGCCATCGAGCACACCATCAGCCAAAGATCCACCCATATGCGGGCAGCGGTTATTCAATGCATAATATGCTCCATCAACAAAAGCCAGAAGAATCTCACATTGAGCATGCCTGACTTTGATCATTGAACCGGGCTTGAGATCAGAGATGCTGGCAACTTCGACAAATGCCATGTCAATCGCCCCTTTCTGCTTCTATTTTACCAAAAAACAAGCAAGGAACAAAATACCTTTCAATTACGTCAAAAGAGTGAAACTGAGCGGAGCTCAAGTGGGTGAAAAGTGCAAGGTGAAACTGAGCCGAGCTCAGGTCGGTGAAGGGTGAAGGTGAGGATTATGAGGAGATTTTTTACTTTTACTGCGTTGGCTTTAGTTTTTGTGATGGTGTTGACCGGATGTGCGCCGGCTGTGGCGGGCGACTTGATGGCCAATGTCAAAGCTGCTGAGAAACCGTCGTCACCGGCTGAACCTGATCAGGCTTATATCGATTCAGTCAGCGATTTCTCCTTTAATTTGTTGCGTGAATCGTTAGCGAATAAAGGCAATTTACTGGTTTCACCAGCTTCGGTTTACCTGGCGCTGGCCATGACGCTGAACGGGTCTGACACGACAACCCGGGCAGCGATGCTTGCCGCACTTTCAGCTTCCGGCCTTGATCTGGATCAGATGAACAGCGTAGGACGTGACTGGATGACCCTTTTGATGAATACCGATGGAAAAACCAAATTGTCGATTGCCAACTCGATCTGGTTCCGGGAAGGCTTTGATGCCGATCCTGCTTTTTTGCAGCGCAATGCCGACTATTATTCAGCTGCAGCCCGGGCACTCAACTTCGCTGATCCGGGCGCTGTCGGGATCATCAATGGCTGGGTCAAGACTGCGACCAACGGCACCATCGATAAAATCGTTGAACGCATTGATTCGGATGTGGTTATGTACTTGATCAATGCCATTTATTTTAAAGCTGAATGGCAGCAAAAATTTATTTTCGCCAATACACGGGAACGTGCGTTCCAAGCTCCGGACGGTGAGGAAATTGTGAAATTCATGCATGACACCCGCAGCATGACCTATTTGGATGACGGCAGCACAACCGGTGTGCTGTTACCGTACAGTGATGGCCGCTACGCATTTGTTGCCCTGCTGCCCGACGAGGGAACGGATGCCCGCACCTTGGCTGCTGATATGAAAAGCGCGATGTGGAGCAATCTTCTGTCCTCACGCCGCGAGGTCAGTGTGGAGCTGGCTTTGCCTAAATTTGAAGTGCGTTATGAAGACAGCCTTGTCGGCGAAATGACAGCTTTGGGCATGGGAGAAGCTTTTGAAGGTGGCAAGGCTGACTTTTCTTTGATTAACGCCGGCCGCCGCAAAGACTTGTACATCAGTGAAATCAAACATAAAACTTTTATCCGCGTCGATGAGGAAGGTACTGAAGCCGCGGCAGTCACATCTGTCGAAATACGGGAGACATCTGCACCGATGCGCGATGTTCAGCTGACCTTCGACCGTCCTTTCATCTATGCCCTCGTCGATACAGTGACCGGATTACCGCTCTTTATCGGAATTTTAGAGGAAGTAACAAGTAACAAGTAACGAGTAACATGGAAAGTGACGGGTGCGTTGCAAACTAAATCATGTGTCGATAAAACCGATTGGTAGGGGGCATGCCAAATGACACTAAAATTGACTACTATTTTAAGTTTACTTTTAGTTATTTTATTAGCATTTTCGGGGTGTGCGGTTAAGCCGGCTGCTGACCTGATGGCCGGTGTCAAAGCAGCTGAATGGCCGTCGGATCCTGATGAGCCCGGGCAGTCCTATATAGCATCTCAGCAAAAGTTCGCCTGGGATCTTTTGCAAGAATCATTGCCCAATCCCGGCAATATCTTGCTGTCACCAGCCTCAGTCTATCTGGCCCTGGCAATGACCCTCAACGGCTCGGATACCACAACCCGTCAGGCTATGCTGGAAGCCTTGAGTGCTGCTGGCTTGACTCTGGATGACATTAATAAAGCCAGCCGTGACTGGACGACACTGCTGACCAGTCAAGATGACAAAACCAAATTAACCATTGCCAATTCAATCTGGTATCGCGATGGATTCAACCCAGACCAGGATTTTCTGCAACGCAATGCCGATTATTTTGCAGCTGCAGCCCGCATGCTCGATTTTTCCAAACCGGAGGCTGTCGATACAATCAACAGCTGGGTCAGCCAGGCAACCAGCGGACGGATTGACCGTATGCTGGAAGAAATCGGTCCGGCTGTGGTTATGTACTTAATCAATACAATTCACTTCAAAGCTGACTGGCAAGCGCCATTCATCAAAAACTATACTGCAGAAGGCAATTTCACGGCACCGGACGGCATCAGCAAAGCGCAATTCATGCACCAGACCGGCAAGATGACTTATCTTGAATTTAAAGATGCAACGGGCGTACTCTTGCCTTATGCTGATGACCGTTTTGCGTTTTTTGCCATTTTGCCGCCTGAAGATACAGCGCCACGCCAACTGGCGCTTGGAAATGACAGCAGCTTTTTGAATGAAATTCTGGCATCGGCGAGTGAGAAGGATATCGAACTGGCTTTGCCGGCATTTAAAACCAACTATTCCGACAGCCTGGTCAATGAACTGAAAAATCTCGGAATGGACGTGGCTTTTGGCAACGGCGCAGACTTCTCTCTGATGAACAGCAGCCGCAGCAAGGATTTATTTATCAGCGAGGTCAAACATAAAACAATGATCGACCTGAACGAAAACGGCACCGAGGCTGCTGCCGCCACCCTGGTCGAAATCAGCAAGCAAGGTCTGCCCCAGGCGGACATTATTCTGACCTTTGACCGGCCTTTCCTGTACGGTATTGTCGACCGGGTCACCGGCGCACCGATCTTTATCGGAATACTGGAACAAGTGAAAGGTGAAGGGTGAAGAGTGAAAGGTGAAGGCTTTGCGCCTGCGGCGCATGATCTCGCGGAGCGACACCTTTCACTCTTCACCCTTCACTTTTCACTTATAATTAGCGCTTCGATCGGTGTTCGCGTATAACGGACAATTTCGTCGAGTCGCGGCTGGGCAATGACGTTGGTGAAAGTATAGGCGACGCCCGGGTGGCTGGCGCGTCCGGTCCGGCCGATGCGGTGAGTGTAGTGTTCATTTTCTAATGGGATTTCGTAGTTGAAGACAGCATCGATACCGTCGATATCGAGGCCGCGGGAAGCGACGTCGGTTGCGATCAGGATGGCCAGTGAACCTTTGCGGAATTTATGCAGAACCTTTTCGCGCTGGGTCTGGCGGACGTCGCCGTGGATGCAGTCGGCTTTCAGGCCGGTTGCTTTCATTTGCCTGGAAACAGATTCGACCATTTGCTTGGTGTTGCAGAAAACGATGGCTTTTTCATAGCCTTGTTCCTGCATCAATTTATGAATGACTGCGATGCGGGCATTACCGTGAATATCGATGCTGTACTGGGTGATCGGCGGTTTGTTGCCGCCGTCCTCTTGCACGGTGATCTCGATGGCATCACGCTGATAAATCCAGGAAATATCCATGACGGAGCGCGACATGGTTGCTGAAAACATGGCCATCTGGGCAACTTTCGGCATCATGTCGAGGATACGGCGGACGTCGCGGACGAAACCCATATCGAGCATGCGATCGGCTTCGTCAAGCACGACAGTATGCACCTGGTCCAATCGGATCGTGTGGCGGCGCAGATGGTCGGACAAGCGGCCAGGTGTGGCAACTGTCTCTTATACACATCTCCGAGCCCACGAGACCGAGGCTGATCTCGTATGCCGTCTTCTGCTTGAAAAAAA
>DMJC01000028.1 GCA_003451915.1 Clostridiales bacterium | reverse complement strand
CAGCAAAGCGATCAAGCCGGCAGCTTCACTCAGTAACTGGTACTGCGTTCCATCAATTTCGATAGCCACATCAGCCATCGACATGGCTTGTGGAAGGCTGGCCTGTGTTGATCCCGCTGTTGGCTGGACGGTTGTTTCGACGGCAGATGAAGTGCCTGCCGGCAAAGTTGCGGACTGTGTTGTCGACCCGTCGGTCATCGGAGCTGCAACTACGCAGGCTGACAATATGGTTAGTGAAATCAACAATAAGATTGTCAACAAAAATCGATTCATGGCGCTTCCTTTCAGTTGATCCGGCACAGGCAGCCGAGCCAAACGCCGGATGGCAGAGAAATAGTTTATGTTACTATAGTTTCGGTTGTTGTAGCTGAAGGNNAGTTTCGGTTGTTGTAGCTGAAGGCTCAGTCGGTGATTCAGTTTCGGTTGTTGTAGCTGAAGGCTCAGTCGGGGTTTCGGTTTCAACGGTTGTTTCTGCTGGCTCAGTCGTCTCGATTGGTGATGGCGATGGGGGCTCTTCTGTGATGACCGGTGTCGGCTGAGGAATAGCCGGATCTGTCGGATCCTGGCCGGAGATGCGGATCGGGATCAGCGCAGGCGGTACAAGCCCCCGCGGTGACCCGCTGACAATTTCCAGGATAGTACCAGCCGGGCAATTGCTGTAGATCCAAAAAGCATCAGCTGTCGGGATTCGCAGACAACCCGATGTGGCTTGGGTGCCGATCGCGTTGTATGAATTATCGTACATTGTCGTTATGTTTTTCGATGCATAGGTCGGACTGTGGATGTATAGGCCGTTGCGATATTGAAAACCGTATTGGGCATAAACCGAACTGGAGAAGGTTTTCCAGCGCAGCCGGGTGCTCAACGAATATTTGCCGGGACGCGTCATCGTGCCGCGGCCGATCGCCATACGGATCAGACGTACGAGCTGCGTATATTTGCCCGAAGCATCTCGGCTGTAAACAGCCAGCGTGAAAGATCCCATCTCGGCATAAAGGTAATAAGGGGATGGAATCGGCGTGACAGTTGGCTTTGGGGTTGGCTTAGGAGTTGGTTTGGGTGTCGGCGAAGGCGTGGCTGTCGGTGCCAGCGTCGGTGCTGCGGTGGTTTCGATCGTGGTTTCTGTTGTTGTCACAGTGGTTTCAGTCGCGGAGGTTTCCTGTGCAGTTGTCGCCAGATTTTCTGTTGGTAATTCGGCTGCAGATATTGATGGCAACGGATCACCGGCTTCGACCGGCACAACACTGCAGCCGGCGGTCATGGTACAAGCCAGAACCAGTGCAATCAATGACAGAAGATACCGTTTGACCATCAATGCAAACCTCCAGATCATTTTTCACTTGACAATAGTATACACGATGACAGTACATTTGTTGATCGGATAGATTATGAATTTTTATAAAAAGTGAAAGGCACCTTTCACCAACATTGTGTTATTATATTAATGATCAAAATTGCATTGGAGTTTAGCATGGACAGCAACACATCTCAGCCACGTCAGCAGACAGCGCTGATCATCGGTGCCGGCCCGGCCGGTTTGACTGCAGCCTACAGCCTGCTGAAAAAGACCGACATTCATCCGATCATTCTCGAAGCCAGCCCTTTCATCGGCGGCATCTCACGGACTGCTGAACATCACGGCAACCGCATGGACCTGGGCGGTCACCGCTTTTTCACCAAAGACCCGGACGTCAATGCTTTATGGGAGGACTTGATGCCCCTCCAGGGCAGTCCGGCTGCTGACGACGCTGAGCTGGGTGTGACCAAACCGCTGGCGGCGGGCGGACCCGATCCTGAACGTGAAGACCGCGTCATGCTGGTGCGCAATCGTGTGTCCCGCATTTACTATCTGCGTAAATTCTTCGATTATCCGATCAGCCTGAAATTAAATACTTTCCGCAATATGGGCATCGGCCGGACATTTCGGGCCGGACTGGGCTATATGGCAGCCAACACACGTAAAAGGGAAGAGACATCTCTGGAAAACTTTTATATCAACCGCTTTGGCCGGCCGCTGTACGAGATGTTTTTTGAGGCTTATACCGAAAAGCTCTGGGGGCGCCATCCATCGCAGATTTCGGCCGAATGGGGCGCACAGCGGGTCAAGGGGCTGTCGTTATCCAAGACGCTGCTCAACGCTTTGACCAAACCTTTCAATCGAAGGGGCCCGGTCGAAACATCGCTGATTGAGCAGTTCCACTATCCTAAAAAAGGGCCGGGCCAATATTGGGAGGCCATGGCCGATGAGATTCGCCGTCTGGGCGGGGAAATCCGCCTGAACAGTGAAGTTATTGGCATCCGGCTTGCTGAGGGACAAATCGCCGGCATCCAGATTGCCGATCCTGCGACGGGCGCACAGCAGGAATTGACCGGCCAGCACATTTTTCCCACAATGGCGGTCAAAGACTTGATCGCCGCGATCGGCGATATCGTGCCGGCCGATGTGAAACGCGTCGCCACGGGTCTGCCATACCGCGATTTCATCACGGTCGGCTTACTGGTTGATAAGCTGAAGCTGGCTAACCAGACTGGCCAGAAAACGCTGCACGGCGGTGTACCGGACAATTGGATATACATCCAGGAACCAGAAGTGCAGATCGGCCGTCTGCAGATTTTCAACAACTGGTCGCCCTACATGGTCGCAGACCCACATAAAAGCGTCTGGATCGGCCTTGAATATTTTTGCAGCGAAGGCGATCGATGGTGGACGATGAGCGACGAGGACTTCATTCGGTTTGCCGCCGATGAACTGGTCAAAATAGGGGTCATCGAAGCCGGTTCAATCATGGATGCGGTGCGCATACGGGTCAAAAAGGCTTACCCCGCTTACTTTGATACTTATGATAATTTTGAAATTGTCAAAAATTATCTCAGTCAGATCGACAATCTGTATTGCATCGGCCGCAACGGCCAGCATCGTTATAACAACATGGATCATTCCATGCTGACGGCGCTGACCGCGGTTGATGCTTTACTGGGGCATATACCCAAAGAGGATGTCTGGCAGGTCAATACGGAGAAGGAATATCATGAGACAGCAAAAACAGCCTGCAACAGCAACTGAATCTGTCCGGCGGCCATTGAAGCTGTGGCAGCGGGCTTTGCAGGCATTACCTTTTGCCGTTCTGCTGGCCATTGTCGTCTATTACATCATGGGCCCGTCGCGCGGCTTTTTTCATTCAGACTGTGCCGACACAATGTTCTGGGCCCAGGCGATCGTCGAGGGCGGCCGCGTGCTCAATCCGGATTTTTACTATGCCGCAATCCTGCCTTTTGGCGCTAACTTCTGGTTTGTGCCGCTGATCAGCCTGTTCGGTGTCACCATGCTGACCCAGACCCTGGGCATGGCCATCTTCGCCCTGGTTTTCATGCTGTCAGCCATTTTCCTGTTTCGCTCGCTGCAATGGCGCTACCCGTGGCGCCTGCTGGCCACCGCTGCGCTGATGCTGATCCTGTCGTCCAGTGAAAAACTGCGTGAAATCATGTGGGGTCATGTCATTTACTACAGTCTGATCTTGACCTTGGTTTTTCTGGGACTCGGGTTGATTATCCGACTGCTCGACCATGACATCTTTCTGGCTTATCCTTCGGAAGGGAAGACATGGCGCAGCCGTATTTTGCTGCTGCTGTTGATTTTAC
>DMJC01000197.1 GCA_003451915.1 Clostridiales bacterium | reverse complement strand
CTGGAACCATTTCCATCTGCGCGGCTCTTTTGACGGCTTCCGCAAGATTCGTTCGGCCAAGAAATGGATGCGTGCCCATCGTGAGTTTGAGTGGCCGGATGGTTATTGCAATGCAGGCCTCGAAGACCTCAAGATGTTTTACGACCGCTATCTCAAGGATATCCGCAATGGCTGGGAATTGACACCTCGTGTCCGTCTTGAAGTTCAGGATGCCTATGACTACGACTTCCAGGTCAATCGGCCGGAAAGGGAATGGCCGCTGGCCCGCACCCAGTACAAAAAGCTGTTTATGGACGCTGCTTCACAAACTCTTTCCTACGATAAATTTGATCGAGAGTCAAAGATCAGCTATGACGGCGAAACCGGCGTAGTTACCTTTGATGTCAAGTTTGAAGAGGATACCGAGATCACCGGTTACATGAAGCTGCACACTTTTGTCGAGGCCGTTGGCAATGATGACATGGATCTTTTCATCAATATCCAGAAGCTCGATGAAAATGGCAACTGGCTGCCGGTCAATGTTCTCGGCGAACCGCATCCGGGCGCCTGGGGCAAAATGCGTGTCTCGGCCCGTAAGCTCGATGCCAGGCTGTCAACCGATTACCGCCCGATCCAGGAACATAAAGATTTCCAGAAACTCTCACCTGGTGAGATTGTACCGATCGATGTCGAGTTCTATCCGACCAGCCGGCTGTGGCACAAAGGCCAGCAGCTGCGGGTCCAGATCGCCGGCCATTATATTCGCGAGGGCTGGTTCGAGCGTCTGGAGTGGGACACGCTGAACAAAGGCCAGCATGTCGTCCATACCGGTGGTCAATATGAGTCTTACCTGCAAATCCCGGTCATCCCGCCACGCTATGTCGCGGGGGATTATGTTTACAGATAAGTGAAAAGTGAAAGGTGAAAAGTGAGGCATTAATGAAAAATCTAAAGGCACAGGGACGAATCGTTTTGGCCACCGCGGTCGGCATCAACTTTCTGGCCGGCTTGCTCTACATCTGGAGCATCATCAAGAAGGGCCTTAAGGATCAATATCATTGGACGGATACCGAGGCGACACTGCCCTATACGATCTCGCTGATTGCTTTTGTCGTCACGATGGTCGCCATCGGTAAATTGCAGGACATGAAAGGGCCGCGCCTGACAGCAACGCTTTCAGGTATTTTTATGGGTGCCGGCCTGATTTTATCCAGTCTGCATACCGATCCAACTTTAATGATTATCACGTTTGGCATCATTACAGGAGCCGGCTGCGGCATCAGCAATGTTTCAACAGTGCCGCCGGCGGTCAAATGGTTTCCGCCTCAGAAAAAAGGGATGGTTACCGGTATCGTTGTTGCCGGCGTCGCCCTGGCTTCGGTCTTTTACTCACCGTTCACGAATGCGCTGATCGGATCCTATGGCATCCAGCGGACTATGCTGGTCATGGGGATCGGCATTTTGGTCCTGGTTGTCATCATGGCTCAGTTCCTCAACAATCCGCCGGCTGGTTATGTGCCCCAGGGGGTTGCGGTCAAACAGAATGCGTCGGATCAGTCTGCTGAACAAGCCAGACATTTCGGCGAAGATCTCAACTGGCGTCAGCTACTCAAAAGGCTCGATTTTTACAAATTGTGGATCATGTTTGCCTTTGCTTCAGCAGCTGGTTTGATGATCATTGGTAATGTCACAACAATCACGATGGAACAATCTGGCTCAAGTGTCGGTTTCCTGCTGGTTGCTTTGCTGGCAATTTTCAATGCGGTCGGCCGTTTTACCGGCGGTGCAGTTGCCGATAAAGTCAATCATTATACTTTACTGGTCATCATTTTTGCCGTTGCTTCAATCAACATGCTGCTGTTTTCAGTCTATAATTCGCTCTTTATGGTCTCTGTCGGTTTTGCTGTACCCGGGCTTTGCTATGGTGCCGGTTTTGCAATTTTCCCGACCATCATTGTCAGTAATTTCGGTGTCAAAAATTATGGATCGAATTATGGCCTGATCATGACGGCCTGGGGTGTCGGCGGCATCATCGGCCCGATGGTCGCCGCAGCTGTCCGTGATGCATCCGGCACCTATCGTAACGCCTATTTTGTTTGCTGTGCGTTGCTGGCGGTTGCCCTGCTGATCGCGCTTTTTACGCGCCTGCGTAAGGTGAAAGGTGAAGGGTGAAAAGTGAAAGGTGAATGGTGAAGGGTGAAGGGTGAGTGGAGCTCGGGTCGGTGAAAATTGAAAGGTGAATGGTGAATGGATAAAGTCTTTTTAACAATTGACGGGCACCGCGTTGAAGCTGAAAAAGGCCAGCCGGTCATGCAGGCTGCATTGGCTGCGGGTATTTATATTCCGCATCTGTGCGCTCATGACGACTTGGTTCCGGCGGGTTCCTGCCGACTCTGTGTTGTCGAGATCGAAGGGCTGCCGGCGCCGGTTACGTCCTGCTCGACAATGGCTGAGGACGGCATGGTTGTCACAACGGTCACTTCACGATTGAAACAGATGCGTCGTCTGGCTGCAGAACTGTTGCTTGCCCCGCATCCGTCGGAGTGCACATCCTGTCCGAAATACCTTAAATGTGAACTGCAGTCGCTTATTCAGTATCTCGAAGTCACTGACCAGCGGATCCGCAAGCGCCCGAACATGATTTCAGCAAATCTTGACAACCCGCTGATTATACATGACATGTACCGCTGCATTACCTGTGGCCGCTGTGTGCGGGCCTGTAATGAACTGCGCGGTATCGGCGCAATTAATTATAAAGAAATTGACGGCCGCGTCCGCATTGCACCGGTCAACGGCACATTAGCCGACTCGGGCTGCAAATTCTGCGGTGCTTGCATCGAAGTCTGTCCGACCGGTTCAATCATCGACCAGCTCGGTGTGATCAAGCCTGAACTCAAAAAGTCCGATTATCTGGTGCCCTGCCGATACACCTGCCCGGCCGGCATTGATATTCCCCGATACCTGCGTCTGGTCAAAGAAGGCAAGCCGGCTGAGTCCAATGCAGTTATTCGCGAAAAAGTTCCTTTCCCGTCAGTTCTGGGCCACATCTGCAATCATCTTTGCGAGGATGCCTGCCGCCGCGGCCCGGTCAACGAAGCGATTGCCATCAAAGAAGTCAAGCGCTACGCCGCGATGAATGATGACGGCCAGTGGCGTGAGCGTTCCTTCCAGAAACCGGCCACAGGCAAAAAAGTTGCTGTGATCGGTTCGGGTCCGGCTGGCCTGACGGCTGCTTTCTATCTGGCCAAGCTCGGCCATCAGGTCACGATTTTTGAAGAACTGCCTTATTCGGGGGGCATGATGCGTGTCGGTATTCCAAAATACCGGCTGCCCTGGGCTGAATTGGATAAAGAAATCGATATCATCCGCGAAACCGGTGTAGAGATTAAGACCGGCGTCAGGATCGAATCAGCACCTGAACTGCTTAAACAAGGCTTCAATGCAGTTCTGGCCGCCACCGGTGCCCACCAGGGCATCAAACTGCCGATTCCGGGCAATGACCTGGAAGGCATCCTGATCAACACGACCTTCCTGCGCAAGGTCAGCCTCGGCGAGCCGGTCGCAGTCGGTGAACGTGTCGTTGTCCTGGGCGGCGGCAATGTGGCCTTTGACTGTGCCGGCGCAGCCCGTCGCCTTGGTGCGAAGACTGTCAGCGTGGTATGCCTGGAGTCTCGTGAAGAGATGAAAGCCAGCGACGAAGAAGTTCAAGAAGCGCTCGAAGAAGGCACTGCTGTCCATCCGTCGATTTCTTTTACCGGAATTGTCGGTGAGAATGGCCGTGTCGCCGGCGTCAGCTGCAGCAAGGTCTGCTCATTCTTCTTTGATGAACAGGGCCGAGCCCAGATTGTCTGCGAAATAGGATCTGAACATATTATCCCGGCCGACACGATTATCTTTGCCGTTGGTCAGCGCCCGGCAGTCAACGATCAGTTCGGCCTGCCGCTGGTGCGTGGCAACCGCATCGAAGCTGACCGCCAGACAACACGGACACCGGTTGAGGGTGTGTTTGCCGCCGGTGATGTTGTCTACGGCACCTTGTCAGTCATCGAAGCCATCGAGTCCGGGCGGCGTGCCGCCAAATCCATCGACACCTTCCTGGGCGGCGAAGGCAAAATTGACGAACAACTGGCACCGGCACCGGTTTACCCGACCTGGTTCGGCCGCGAAGAAGGCTTTGCTGCTAAATCTCGCATTCATGCCACTAATATTGATGCTGATCAACGCAGTCTGGAAACCCTGGTCTGCCAAGGCTATACCACAGATGAAGCCTGGGGAGAATCTGAACGTTGCCTGCAATGTGATGTGCGCCTGAACATTTCCAGATCTAAATTCTGGAACGAATATGAGAAGAAATGAGAGGTGTGAGCGAGTGGCTATGCAGATTCTGAATACGAATTATCCACAGAACATGCTGTCCGGCGGCCTTGTCAATGGGCAAGCCAGTTTTGCCGGCCTGCGCCATGCTCAAACCCTGAGCCCGGCTGAGGTTATCCAATTGATCAGCCAATCTGGCTTGCGCGGACGCAGCGGTGTGTCCCGGCCAGCTGCCGACAAGTGGCATCTTTGCGCAGCCCAGACAACTGACGGCAAATTGATTGTCATGAACACTGTCGATGGCGATCCCTTGTTGCCTGCTGCGGCTACGCTGCTGGCTGCCAATCCCGCCGGTGTGATCGAAGGACTGCTGATCGCTGCGCATGCTGTTGGTGCTCAACAAGCTATCATCTGCGTTGATGGACAAAACAGCGGGCAAAAAGCTTCGCTGGAAGCAATCCTGCGTGATCTGACGGCCAAAGGAGTTACCGGTTCGGTGAAATTCGGTCTGGCAGACGTTCCAGCCAAATATGTCACCCGCGAAGACACCGCCCTGATTGCTGCCCTCGAAGGCAAACCGGCCATGTCAGGCCTGGTGCCGCCTATGCCTGCCGCCAAAGGTTTTCAAGGCCGGCCGACGCTCATCCATCATGCTGAGACGTTCGCCCAGGTTGCCGCGCTTTTCCGTCAGGCAGCTGCCGGTGAGACTTTACAGCAGACCAAATTGTACAGTATTGCCGGTTCGGTTAAAAATTCCGGCATCTGTGAACTGACACTCGGCGTGTCCGCTCAGACTGTCCTGGAACTGGCTGGCGGGCTCAAAGAAGAAGAAACTCTCAAATTCATCCAGGTTGGCGGTCCGAATGGCTTTATCTTTACCGGTGATGAATTGGACATTACCCTGGATTATGCCGCTTTCGAAGAAAAAGGCCGCTGGCTGGCCAACACCAGCATCAATGTCTGTGACAGCAAAATTTGTATCGTTGATTATGTCAAGAAATGCGAAGATTTTTGCGAAAAAGCATCCTGCGGCAAATGTGTCATGGGCCGTGAAGGAACCTGGCAGCTGCGTGAGTTTGTCCATGACATGACTGTCGGCAAAAGCAAGAACGAAGATCTGGACATGGTGCAGGAAATCAGCCAGGGTATTCATGACGGTGCACTTTGCCCGGTCTGCCAGACTGCCGGCGCACCGCTTGCCTCGGCGTTGGAGCGCTTTGCAGGCGAATTCGAACAGCATATGAAACGCCGCAAATGTCCGACACTGGTCTGCAACAAATACGTGACCTTCCACATCCTGCCCGAAAAGTGCACCGGCTGCGGCGAGTGCCTGCCCAAATGCCCGGTCAGCGCCATCGCCGGCGACAGCGGCCTGATTCATGTCATTGATCAGGACACTTGCAACACCTGCGGTATCTGTGAAACGGTCTGCCGGCCGATCGCCGACGCCGTCGCCCGGGCAGGCCTGGTTAAACCGCAGACCCCGGAAGAACCGATCCCTGTCGGCACTTTCAAACGCAAGGCCGGCGGCCTTGGCGGGGGACTGAGACGTCGTTGATAAGTGAAGAATGAAGAATGAAAAATGAAAAATGAAGAATGAAGAATTTCGCTCCGCGAGTTAATCGCCTGCGGCGCCACCCTTCACCCTTCATCCTTCATTCTTCATACTTCATCCTACACCTTAAATCCATCACCCAAATAAAAGGAGGAACTGAACATGATCAAGCGTGAACTCAAGGAATGCAAGCCCTACGATCCGCCCAAACACTTCAAGATGGCTGCCATCCGCCTGCAAGGCAAGGATGAGTCAGGCTGCCAGAAGTTCTGGATGGGCATGTCACATTTTCTGCCCGGGGGCGGCGCTGAGTACGATTACGAGGAGAGCCCGACAGAGAAAATCTACTTCTGCAAATCTGGTGAGATTACAATCTACACCAAAGATGACAAGGAAAAGATCGTCCTGCGCGAGAATGACTCCATTTATATCCCGCCGTTCGAAGGCCGCCGGATGATCAATGAGTCCAATGAGCCAGCAACCTGCATTGTTGTCGTCAACTACCCCAACACTTGAACACGGAGGAAATCAACATGCTAGCAGTAGACAAGAATTTTGTTCTGAACATGTTCGGCCTGAAAGGCAAAGTCGCACTCATCACCGGCGCCACCGGATCACTGGGCAGCGCCATTGCCAAAGGCTATGGCTATCAGGGCGTCAAGGTCATGATGACCGCCCGCAATGAAGCCAAACTCAAAGCGCTGTATGAAGAATTCACCGCTGAAGGCATTGACTGCGCTTATATCGTCGGTGATCCGGCGGTTGAGGCCGATGTCGCCCGTATCGTCGAGGCTACCGTCAAGCATTATGGCGAGATCAACATCCTGGTGACCGCAGCCGGCGTCAGCAAACCGAAATCAATCCTGCAGCAGTCAACGGAAGACTGGCAGTCGATGATGGATGCCAATGTCCTCGGCACCTATCTTAGCTGCAAATATGTCGCCAAAGTCATGGTTGAGCAGGGCAAGGGCGGCAAGATGGTTCTCGTTTCGTCTGCCCGCTCCAAACGCGGCATGAAAGGCTACACCGGCTACAGCACATCCAAGGCTGCTGTCGACCTGCTGGCCCAGTCATTGGCCTGCGACCTCGGTGAATACCATATCAATGTCAACACATTCAACCCGACGGTGTTCCGTTCTGACCTGACCGAGTGGATGTTCCACGATGACAACGTCTATCAGAACTTCCTCAAGCGCCTGCCGATCGGCCGTCTCGGCGAACCCGCCGATTTTATCGGTATTGCTTCTTTCCTTGCTTCGGATGCTTCGAATTTCATCACTGCAGCCAACATTGCAGCTGACGGCGGATACTGGGGGAACTGATTATGGATCAGATCAAGAACATCACCATCCTGGGCAATGGCCTGATGGGCTGCGGCTGCGCGCTGGTTTTCGCACAGCACCCCGAATTCAACGTGACGGTCAAGCATCGCTCCGGCACCCGCGAGTCGATTCATGAGCGCATCAGGGGTTTCCTGGTTCCGCTGATTGACAAAGGCATCTACAATAAAGAAGAAGCCGAAACGATCATCGCCCGTGTCAACACCGAGATGGATCTGGCAACATCGGTCAAAGATGCTGATCTGGTCATGGAGTGCATCGCCGAGAATATGCAGCTCAAACAGGATACTTTCGCTGATTTGGAACCGCTAACCCGCCCGGATACGATCTATGCAACCAACACTTCGGTCATGAGCATCACCGCCATCGCATCCAAGACCATCAAGAAAGATCGTGTCGTCGGCACCCATTTCTGGAATCCGCCGTATCTGATCCCGCTGGTCGAGGTCGTCAAGGCTTACGAGACATCTGAAGACACCATGGAGCGGACTCTGGACTGCCTGATTCGTGCCGGCAAAAAGGCCATCCGCTGCAACAAGGATGTCCCGGGCTTTGTTGCCAACCGTATGCAGCATGCCCTCTGGCGTGAAGCCATTTCAATCGTCGCCCACGGCATTGCCGACGCTGCAACCGTCGACGAGGCTGTACGCAGCAGTTTCGGTCTCCGTCTGCCGGTCCTCGGCCCGATGGAGAACTCAGATATGGTCGGCACTGACCTGACCCTCTCGATCCATGAATACATGCTGCAGCATCTGGAAAACGATCCGACGCCTTCACCGATGCTGCGAGAAAAGGTCGCTGCCGGCGAGCTCGGTTTCAAATCTAAAAAAGGCTGGCAGGAGTGGGACGATGAGAAAATTGCCGCCTCGCGCCGCAAACTGAGTGAGCACCTGATCAAGATGCTCTATAACAAGTAAGTTATTATATTTTAGGAGGTCCTTTATCAATGGGCAAGAAAGTTTTCATAGACCTGACCCACCCTTTCAGCGCTGAAATCCCGCGCTGGCCATACTTTGACAAACCCGAGATCACCAATGCGCATACCATGGCCAAAGGTGGCGTCCTGACACAGAAGATTACCTGCACAATGCACACCGGCACCCATGCCGATGCCCCCCGCCACGTCATGGAGAAAGAATTCAACGGTAAACGAGCCCGCTTCACGCACGAAATGCCGGTTGATGCTTACACCGGCGATGCCGTCTGCCTGCCGATCGAAATCGAGCCCTGGGGTCTGATCGGCCCGGAGCATCTCGAAGCAGCCTGCAAAAAGGTCGGCATCAAACCCAGCGAACTTGAAGGCATGGTTGTCTGCCTGGATACCGGCATGCACCGTAAATTCGACGATTCAAAAGAGTACTATCACTATTCTTGCGGTACCGGTGTCGAAGCCGGCCGCTGGTTTGTCGAACACAAAGTCAAATGTGTCGCCATGGACATGCAGGCACTCGACCACCCGCTGCACACCGCCATGGGTAACAATGGCATGACCCGCATGAACCTGCTCGGTGCCTCCGGCCGCCCGATCACCGTCGAGTATGCTGAAAAGTTCGGCGAAGAAGCCTATGCTGAATTCGACAAAGAAGTCTACATCAAGATCCATGGCCAGGAAGCCTATGATAAAAAGTATGGCGATCTGGAAGCCATCGGCAACTGGGGCACCTGGGAACCCTGCCACAAACTGATGC